>CAYHCM010000027.1:0-6928 GCA_964355045.1 uncultured Chitinophaga sp.
TGCCTTAATTCGGTTAAGCGTTCTCTTTTTGTTTTGTTATCTAACCATCCAAAATGCAGGCCAACAGAATGAAAATTACCTGATAAATTTTCTACAATTTTTCTCGAATTGTAATTAATAATATTGTATTTATAACTCAATCCCACATAATTTCGATCGTTAAAATACCAACGCTGCATTAATCCAAAATTAAAGTTCGCTTTGTCAATTGAAATTATTTCACCTGCTTTGGCACTTACACTTTTTTCAGTTTCAAGTGACTCATATCCTATACCCGTCATAATTAAAAACTCATTTTTAAACACTTTAAATAATGGATATGATAAATCTAAACCAATATAAGTGCTAAAAAAATGATTTGTAATAAATGTGGTATCTGCTCTTTTCACATTATAATATTCAGGGGAATTAACAAATCTGAACTGAAATGAAAAATCATACGTAATTTTGTTTGCTTTAAAACCGCCCGATATACCAATGTTAGCATGGTTTCCCAAAAGTTTTGCATTTCCTGTTGGTAGATACGAACCTGCTGTTATATCAAAATGCCCTTCCCAAAGTTTATTAATTTTAGCTACTTCTTTATCATACAATCTTCTTAAAAGCAAATTTTTAAATTCAGGTAATTTTAAAAAATAATAGAAGGAATCAATCTTTTCCCTGTAAAGCATAATAAAAAGATTTTCTAAACTATTCTCCCTTAAGTTTAAGTTATTTGAAAACTGTTTGGTAGTAATATCAAATTTTGAATTGGGCGGTATATAGGAGAAATAAGTACTATAGTATTCATAGCTTTGATGGTAGTCAGCTCTTTTTGAACAATCTACTCTGGAAATATAATTTTGAACATAAATAAAAATATTGGTATCATAAATGGCTTCCTTCAAATTAGATTCAACCAAACCCAAAAGTATTTTGCTTCGCATTATTGGTTCACGCATACCACAATGTTTCTCCCATAAATCAAGTACCAGTTTAGCAGAATCATACTGATTTTGCGATATAAAATCGGCAAATAATTCGGAGCAATTAAAGGATATCTCATTACATTCAATCACTTTTTTAATAATTCTATTTTCAATTTGCCCATGCAATTGAAGACTTACAAATAAAATGAGTATGAGATTAATTAATTTTTTCAATTTATATTTTTAATGTGTCCCTCCTGGTTTGTTTTTTTAAAAAATGCATCGGCCTAATCAGGTATTTCTTCTCCTCTATCTTTCAATACCTCAATACTAAGCTCAATTGCTTCCTTAGCCATGGCTTTGGCTTCCTCCAAATTTTCGCCGTACGTAATACAACCGGGTAAGGAGGCTACTATTACTGTATATCCATCTTACGGCTAACTCTGTAAATGAAATTTATATGTTAGCATAAGGCAAAGCTAATAAAAAGACTGTTATAATTACTATTGCCAATCTGCTTTAATTTTTGCTTAAAACCAATATTGCATTGTAGCGACAGCCCTAATAAATGTCCTTTACACACTATACATCGTTGAAATCTTTTATTATCTATTCGTCTTTTGTTGCTATAAATTTGCACCTGTAATGACTACAGAATTTTGGGCGTTGATAGGATCTGTTGCAACATTTGCGTTAATTCAAATATGTTATTATCTCTTTGTATTTTCAAAATTTGCATTTAACAAATCTATCCTAAAAAAAAACAGGGCCATTGTGCCTGTGAGTGTTATTATTTCTGCTAAAAACGAATTAAAAAACCTTACGGAATTTTTACCTTCTGTATTAAACCAAAAATATCCTGATTTTGAAGTAATAGTTGTAAACGACGGTTCATGGGATGAAACTTCTGAATATATAGAAGCCCTGATGAAAACCGAACCGCTGCTTAGATTGGTGGACGTGAAAGTAAATGAAAAGTATCAAAGAGGTAAAAAATTAGCATTAACTCTGGGTATAAAAGCCGCTACTCACGAATGGCTTCTGTTTACCGATGCCGATTGCAAACCAATTTCTGAAAACTGGATTTCCGAAATGAGCAAGGGAATGACCGACAATAAAGAAATAGTTTTAGGTTATTCGAGATATAAACGGAAAAATTCATTTCTGAATCTGTTTATCCGTTGGGAAACCTTTTATACGGCCATGTTTTATTTTTCCTATTCACTTAAAGGAAATAGCTATATGGGTGTGGGTCGAAATCTGGCCTACCGCAAAAGTTTATTTTTTAAGGTTAAAGGATTTGCAAGCCATCAGTTTATTATGGCAGGTGATGATGATTTGTTTGTAAACGAAACCGCAAACAAAACCAATGTAGCTATTATTTATAGCCGCGAATCATTTACCGAATCACAACCAAAACTTACATGGGGCAAATGGTGGAATCAAAAGAAAAGACATTTTTATACCGGAAAATTCTATAAAACTAAACACAAATGGATGCTTGGTTTTTTTAATTTTACTCATATTTTCTTTTACATTTCATTAGCTGTGGCTTTGGTGCTTGAATATAATTTTTGGTATTATTTGGTCGGCATTTTTGCGTTGAGATTAATTATTCAAAGTATAATTATTTTTAAAAGCATGGATAAATTACGGATTTCCAAAATTTGGGGATTCTATTGGTTATTCGATATTTTGATGGTTCCCTATTATTTGACTGTTGGTTTTGCAGGATTGGTTACCAAGAAATTAAAGTGGTAAGCCGATTTGCGACTTTATATTTACGATTTTAGATGTTTGTAAAGTGATTAATATTGGCCTGTCCGCACCATCACCAAAGTACAGGCTTCTTCCACTTCAATTCCTTTTTCCTCCAACATTTCTTCAAATTCAGGATTTTCGGTGCCGGGATTAAAAATAACGCGTTTGGGTTTTAAATGTAAAATTGGTTTATACCAATGAATTTGGTTCGTAGGATTTAAATAAAGAGTGACCGTGTGAATATCGGTAGTTTCAAGGTGTTTAAAATCAGGTAAAATTTCTAATCCCAAAACCTTCCCGGGTCTTATTCCTACTGGATATACCGGCTGATTTATAGATTGTAAAAATTCTACAGCTCGGTATGCATACTTTTCTGGATTAGTATTAGCCCCTAAAACGATTGTTGGTTTATTCATTTATTTGCCTGTAAAATTAAAAGGTGTAATATTCATCAATTCCGCTTTTACCGAATCAGAAACATTTAAATTTTTAATAAATTCCTGTATGGACTCTTTCGTTATTTTTGAATTGGTTCGCGTTAAATCCTTTAATAATTCATACGGTTTTTCAATCTGCTCGCGTCTTAAAATAGTTTGAATAGCTTCGGCCACTACTGCCCAATTATTTTCCAAATCTTCTTCAATTTTAGCTGTATTTACTATGAGTTTTTCTAAACCTTTCATCACCGATTTATAAGCTATAAGCGAGTGTGCCAAAGGAACTCCAAGATTTCTTAAAACTGTAGAATCTGTCAAATCTCGCTGCATACGTGATATCGGAAGTTTGGCTGCCAAAAATTCAAATCCGGCATTGGCCATCATCAAATTTCCTTCGGCATTTTCAAAATCAATAGGGTTCACTTTATGCGGCATGGCCGAACTACCAATTTCTCCTTCTTTTATTTTTTGTTTGAAATAATCAAAAGAAATATAGCTCCATATATCGCGGCACAGGTCAATCAAAATGGTATTTATCCTTTTAAACGCATCACCTTGCGCAGCTAAATTATCGTAATGTTCAATTTGGGTGGTAGGAAATGAACGGCTTAATCCTAAACTCTCGACAAATGAATCTGCAAATCCATGCCAGTCGTTTTCGGGATATGCCACATAGTGGGCATTCAGATTTCCGGTGGCGCCGCCAAATTTTGCACTGTAAGGGATTTTACTAAATTGTTCAATTTGGTTTTTTAAACGAACAATGAAAACTTCCATTTCTTTACCTAATCGGGTCGGTGATGCCGGCTGTCCGTGGGTTCTGGCCAATAGTGGAATATCTTTCCATTCGGTAGCCAAGGTTTTTATTTTATTTATTAAAACTTCTAGGGCCGGAAAAACTGTTGAATTATTGGCTTCTTTAAATGACAAAGGAATGGCCGTATTATTTATATCCTGCGAGGTTAATCCGAAATGAACAAACTCCACAAAAGCCCCCAAGCCAATTTCTTCTAATTTTTTCTTTACAAAATACTCTACCGCTTTTACATCGTGGTTAGTTATTTTTTCAGTAGCTTTTATTTCCAATGCATCTTGTTCTGAAAAATTTTGATAAACGGCCTTAAGCTTTGGATATACTTCCAAAATATTTATGGAAGTCAATTGAGGAACTGTTTTGCAAAGCATTGTAAAATATTCTATTTCTACCAACACCCTGTATTTTATTAATCCCCATTCAGAAAGATAGGGAGCCAAATCTTCGGTGGCCTTTCGGTAGCGCCCGTCTATGGGGCTTATGGCGGTGAGTTCTTTCAATTGCATTGTGTGGTGCAAAGGTAATTAAATTTGGTTGGTTGAGTGGTCTCAAATTCCTGATGTGGAATAACTCTATGGATCATATATATTTTTCGGCATCAACTTTTCGGGTTCTTTGGGTAATAATTTAAAGTCACTATTACAATCAAAGCAATGATAAGATCGCCCGATAAAAGGCAATGGAAAACCCAATAACAACACAGAAATGGCAAAAACTTTTGGAGAAATTTTATTTCTAAAAATTTCATAAGAACCACATTGGGGGCAACATATGGCATTATGTTTTGTCATCAGACCCTGACTTTTCCTTTTCCAAAATATTTATTAAAAAACCTGTTAAACGCTGAATCTACCTCTTTGGACGAATTTTCACTTTCAGGAATATATCCGCCATCTTTTAAAATTTCGTTTGCCCTTGCCACATCCTTTTTTTCAACCTGTAATCGTATGCCCCCGATGGCATTGGAATAAAAAGGATTTGTTTGGAGCGTGAGTTCGTCCTGAACATAACATTCAATATTTTCAGATTCAAGCCGGGCCCTTAGTACCATTATATCCTGAAGGTAGGTGCCTGTATAAATTGTTTCTAAAGCTGGCTTCATATATGGTTTAAAAGTACTCCTAAAATTTTATACTCGCCATAACCTTTCAAATATTTATGATTCAAATTTATTTAGGTCTATGGTTTTATTAATAAACAACACCTGCCACCAGTTTGTAATACCATCCCTCCCACTCTATCCCCAAAGATACACACACATAAATTTGATTTATATTTTTTAATAAATCAGGGTTATTTTTATGCCTGTAAAGAAAAACCGGATCGGTAATCGGGAAATCATAAGGATGGTCATTAAATTGAAACTCCAATCGTCGCTGAGGCCTGCCATGTCGGTCGTCATACGATTTTTTAAACACATCAAATTGATTGAGTTTAAGCAGCATTAACGAGTGTTCCATATTTTCAATAAAATCTTGGGATAAAGCTTTACCCGAATTTCCAAAAATAAATTTCTTGTTATCACAAAGGGTTTCCAATTTGTTTTTATCAAAAGTTCCAACAATTTTAATTGAATCCTCCTTAAACGTAACATTTTCGGTTTGATGATCTTCTGGTACTTCTTCCACTACTTCCATTTCCACAATATCCAATAATTTAAAGGGCTCAGCCAGTTTATCCGGTATTTGGCCATGTTCGGTATCGCATACAGGCCGTATCCATTTCGGCCGGCCAAATTCAATTACAGGATTGTTGTTTGCGTCCAATTCTATACCGGCCATACATCTTCCTCCTTCCTTATACGAATTGGCTAAACAAATAAAGCGCGTTGCCATAGGGTGGAATTTTATTTTATCAAATGAATAATTTTAATATCGGTTCTTGCTTGTTTTAAATATTCGGCAAGCAGCCGGCGGTGGCACTTTTCGGGTTCATGCTCGCTGCAAAGCAAACAGTTTTCATGAAGTAAATCAACATTGGTTATTTTTGCAATTTTCCGCATATCCAACAGGTTCAGATATTCAACTTCATATTCGGGCCAGGTCATTTTTTTATCCCGGTATCGCGTTAATAATTCTTTGGTAGGGGCAAAATCCAGATTATGCTCATATCCCATATTTCCTATTTCTCCTGCAAAAAACTTCAGGTCGGTACCTTTCGCGAATCCTGCAAGCTGCGACACATTATTTATTCGTGTATCCACAATTTTTTTAACCCCATTAGTTGTCAAAAGGTTAAAAAATGTCTCTGCTGATTTTTCGGTAAAGCCAATAGTAAATAGTTTAATCATAATTTTCTTCCTCTGTTTGTTTTGAATAGGCTGAAAAGGCGATGTCTTTATTTCGTAAACGATACGCTTCTTTTAATTGGTCGTTCAACGTAATATCAGGCCTGAACATATCAGGCTTAGGAATTTTCTTATCATATTTTTTTAATAATTGATTCTCAAGCTCGGCGTTAGTTTTGGTGGTTTTATCTTTTAATATATGTATAACTTCCATTCCTTCTTTTTCTAATGCAATTGAAATCATAGAAAACCGGTGGCAATCAAAAGGTTCACTTTCCGAACACATTAATGCAATGGTAAATCCCTTCTCAATCCCTTGCCACAATCGTTCTACACCTGTTTTAAAATTCCATGATCTGCGAACCAACTCAAAATTTACTTTGCCGTCATCATCCAACAAATCAGGATCGGTATGCCGGGCACCAAATTCCTCGGCAAAATGAAGATATGTTATTCCATTTTGTTTTAAAAAATCAGATAAAGGTACTTTGTTGTATTGAGGATTGTAGGCACTTGCGGCCATGCTTCTTACATCAATAAGGCAGTTTATCGAAAAGGTTTTAAGTAAATCAAGAAACACCTCGATGGGGTGAGAAGAATGTCCTATGGTATAAATTACCTGTCGTTCCATTTTAATAGTATTGTATATTTATGTAGAGAAAAGGCAATGCCTTTTCTCTACCAAAACGTCCTGTCATTTTAATTCTGTAGAGAAAAGGCA
>CAYHCM010000027.1:7028-18158 GCA_964355045.1 uncultured Chitinophaga sp.
AATGCCTTTTCTCTACCAAAACGTCCTGTCATTTTAATTCTGTAGAGAAAAGGCATTGCCTTTTCTCTACCAATGTGTCCTGTCATTTCAATTCCGTAGAGAAAAGGCAATGCCTTTTCTCTACCATGGTGTCCTATTACATCAAATCAGTAAGAGCTTCCCTTAGTTTCAAAAACATATCTCCTATTTCTTCTTTTCTACAAGTGCCCACACTCAATCGGTACCAAGTGCTGTGAGGCGATGCGCCAAAAGCATAAAACGGAACTATTGCCAGGCCTGCATTGTTTAAAAGATAAGCTGTTACATCTGCCTGTGTCTTTAGTTTAAAACCGCTTTTAGTTTTTTTATTTACCAAATCAAACTCAATGGTTAGGTAAATTGCGGCTTGAGGTGCAATTGCATTTACTGAAAATCCATCGTTCCTAAGTTTTTGAATTCCGTTATAAATGGCTACCAATCTCTGTTCTATTTCATTTTTAAAATTCGCTAAATAACTATGAATGCTCTCGGTTTGTAGTAAAAATTTTGCCACAGCTTTTTGCTCTGCCATTGGCGCCCATGCACCTATATGGGTTAATAATGTTTTCATTTTATTAATTACTTTTTGTGGCCCCATAGCCCAACCTACCCTTACACCTGTGGCTGCAAAAACCTTACTGATGGCATCAATAAAAATCGTATATTTTTTCATTTCAGGGCAAAGCGATACCGGGTTATAATGTTTTATATTACCGTATGTAAGGCTCCAATACATTTGATCGTACATTACATATAGTTTTTTATCATCGGGTTTTCTACTTTCATTTTCTTCTATTACCATTTGGCAAATAGCTGTTAGTTCATCTTTACTAAATGTTGTACCCGTTGGATTTTGTGGTGAGCAAAGCGATATTAAAGTAGCACCTTTAATATGAGGTTTGATATCTTTGGCGGCTACCATAAAATTATTTTCATAGGTAGCATCTACTACAATATGTGTGGCATCTACAAAATGCGAATAATGGTTATTATTCCACGACGGCACACCATATATAACCTTATCTCCTTTATCGCAAACCGCTCTGAATAATGAATAAATTAAAGGCCGGCCACCACTTGCCACCAAAATTTCAGCGGGTGAGTATTCCAAATCTTGTTCCTTTAATAAAAATTCGCTTATGGCTTCACGTAAATCACTATTGCCTTCGGCGGCAGGATAGTTGGTAAATTTACTTTTATAGGCATTTATTATCTCTTCTTCCAGCAATTGAGGAATTGGAAAAATTTTAGGATCAAAATCACCGACGGTAAAATTATATATTTTTTCTCCTGCTTTTATTTTTTCTCTTATCTCCGCTCCCAGTTTTACTATTTCTGAACCAATTAGAGTTTCTGATAAGTGTGATAATCTGGCTTCTCCCATTTGACTTAATTATTTAGGCAAATGTATTAGTTTTTATTTATCCTTTCTTAGCAAAGTTTTTAATATAGCTTCAACATTTTGTTGCATTTTTTTAAAACGATAAATATTTTATCCGGAATGGCTAAAGCTTGTTAATGCACTGTTTTAATAACTCCGCTTTGAAAAGCGGAGTTATTAAATTATTCGAAAGTTATTAAGAAAACTTTTCTTAATTACCTTGAGAACGATTTTAAAAAATAGTTTAATATTAATTTCATTTTCAATTCTTCGAAGAAACAAAAAAATACCTTTTCTCGATAGTGGAATTATAAACCTATTTTGGGAAAATATAATTTTTAGCCAAAAATACACATTACTGAATTTCAGCATTTTAAAATACCAATATACTTTTGGCATAGCTTTTGACATTCCTATTCTAACTAATAAATAATAATAATGAGAGACCTAAAAATTTTTATTGCAGATAATGATAATTATCGCACGTTCGTTTACAAGCAATTATTTGAGCAGTTAGGGTACGAAGATATTTGTACCTTAACCACCCCTGAGAGTTGTATTAGCAGCCTATGGCTAAGACCCGATGTTATATTTTTGGATTATTCGTTTGGAAACTTTTCGGGGTTATCTATTTTGAAAAAGATTAAAGCTATCAACCCCGGCATTCCTGTAGTTCTATTGTCAGAAATTGACGAAATGAATTCGGCCGTGGATGGATTAAGTTTTGGAGCTTATGACCTTATATTAAAGGGAGATATTGAAGAGGAACATATTAAAATGGTTCTTGACCATATTTCAATTTTTAGCAGGCCAAAAGTTGCTAAAAAATCATGGGTGTTACAGAAAGTTGCCAGTTTTTTCTGGTAATCTAAATACATAACATGCTTACGATGCTACTCCTCGCTATCGTCAAATTTTTCTATAAATTTGGTAACAGTTCGGGTAGTGCCGGGTCTGATGGTATAATTAGGTTTTTGAACCTGACTAAATTTATCCCT
This sequence comes from uncultured Chitinophaga sp., assembly GCA_964355045.1. Classification (GTDB taxonomy): domain Bacteria; phylum Bacteroidota; class Bacteroidia; order NS11-12g; family UBA9320; genus JABWCE01. Next base: position 9,426 of record CAYHCM010000027.1, read on the forward strand.
GATAAGGTCATTAAATTCCTTATCGGTACTTATTGCCACTAAATTATTTCTGAAATATTCGAAATAGAACCAATCGTATTTCGAAATTTCAATATAAATTTTAAAACTTACCCCACTTCGTTTTACCTGTATTTGCATTTTACTGTTAAACCGTTTGTTTATTTGTTGACCGTCAATAACTGAAACGCCAATTGGCGAGTTAGAAAACCAGGACTTATTTTTAGGTGAATACGTAAACTTGGTTTCGGAAAAAATAAATTTCCTTTTAATGTCTTCCGAAACTTCCAATTGACCAATCTCTGTGGCTTTTTTGTAAGTTGACTCCAGCCTTTTATCCGTTAAAAATTCACCCAATGCAAATTTAAAATCGTCGCCTGAATAAGGTATTCCGGGAGCATCTGAACCTTTATCCAACATTACAGCTATCATTTTTTGATATGCCTCTTTAGGTAACAATATATCCAAGGCCATAAATGCTTCCAGGGTATAGCTGCTGTCATCTTCTCTTTTATAAAGCTTTCCGGCTAGAAGGGGATCTAATACAGGCATTGAAAATCCCATATTAATTTTTCCCTGAGTAGTAATCATCCGGGTAGTTTCATTAAAGGTCATAATGCTTCCGCGAGGAGCATTATTCAATATTCTGTTTTTATCTCCAACCCTGAATTCAGTTGATTCTTCATCGTAAATAAATATACCGGTATCATTTGTAAATTCAGGATCAGCATACTTCCGCTTGAAATTAAAAAACGTTGGATAAATCAAAGCTGTGTCGAGCGCCGAATTCATACTTACTGAGACAAATTTATTCTCATCGTTTTTAGGCTCACTCGCATTTATTACTATGTCTTCGGGATCGGGCCGGTCTTTATAGCGTATCCAATTACTGCCTATTTTAAAGGTGTGTAATGGTTTTACGTAACCGTTAAAATTTAGAAAATCATTGTTAGAATTAAGTTCCATTGTTCCTTTATATCCAATCATAGGGTATATTTTAAAGTTCAACGAATCTTTCATATAACCCAAGGCCTGAACTGTGCTATCAGGCATTACCCGCATTTTATCAAAAAATATTTCCTGTTCGGTTTTGTTTTTGTCTTTGTATTTATATTTTCCGTTTCCGCCCATTGCTTTGCGGCCTATTATTTTTAAGTTACAGGCATACAATTCGTGAAATTTATTATCTCGGGCAGCCAATAATTTTGAATCCAATAAAGGTAATAAATCAGCGTCCTTCGCTATTGTTACTCTGCCATCATTAGGAAAAACCCGCGAATCGGCCACATCAATATAGGGTACATTTTCGGCATATATCATTCCTTCCTTCATATCAAAAAGCGCTTTATCTGAATCAAATGTCAATCCATCCTGATCGTGCCGCCTCGATAAAAAATATGACGTTGCCAGTTTTGGACCTTTGGTTAACAAAATAGTTTGTTGATCCATATCCCAAAAATATTGATCCATGGATGAAGCAAATTGGTTATACCCAAATTCCGTTAACTGCCCGGGAATATTGGCTTTGAAATCACCGGTACGTTTATCAAAGTCCACAAAAGCCTTGACATTACTGCTCGAAAATGCAATTTTATCTTTGTCAATTGAACCGATCTGAATATTTGCAGTATCGGCTTTTACACTGTTGGTTGCAAAATTCATAAGATTGCTTTCAAGTTTGGCATTATCCCATTCCAACAATCCTTTTCCAGTTAGTATTTTTGGAGTCATTACCATATTTCCGGTAAATTTTTGACCCACTCTAAACACATCTATAGTATGCCCCAAAGTATTTACATATAAACTGTCTTTTTTTGGCACCCAATGATTTTTAATTTTTTCGGCCCTGACTTTTGGAAATTTATCTGATTCCTCAATTGTGAATAAATCGGTATTTGAATTCATGGAATCGGGCAGCAGCACCATATCATTTGATTTTATTTTTGCACCCAAATATTCTACTTCGCCTTTGGCTGTTAGTCCTTTATCATCCAATCTTATATCAATGTCACCATGTCCTTTGGTGCCATACAAAGGGTATCCTTCAGGGGGTGAAGCTTTTTCGAATCCCAACGAATAATCTTTCATAATTTTGGCTTCAAAATTAAATTCAGGTAAAATACCAGCCGAGACAAATGAGCCCGGAAACTTTAAACCACTGATTGTGAAATTATCCATACTATCTATAGTAAAAGGATCTACTTTAAAATAAAAATCCCCTTCGTTATAAGCCCCTTTATAAATACTGTTTTTTTGGTAGGATATTTTACACGATTTTTCACTTACAAAAATCGGGTATTCGCCATTGGTGGTATCGGTTCCTGATTTGTTATTCGGTTTGTCAATAAAAATGGTTCCGCTAATATCTTTTAATAATGATGTAACCGGCAATAGGGTATTTCCGTTTACTGAATCGGGATAATATAAACGCATGGAATCTATTTTATCTGAATGAAGCTTGAATTTTTGATAGTCAAATTCAAATTTTTCGGAATAGAAATCAAACCAACCAGCGGTAAGCCTTCCTCCAAAATCAATATTTCTTTTGTTTTTAATATTTAAGGTTTGCTCATGCGGATAGGCTGTTACCGTTTGCGAATCGCTAAAGTTAAATGCTGTTACACCTTCAATTACAAAATTATTATTTACCAAATTTAAGTAGGAATTTGGCCGGCCTCCAATAATTGATCTGAACCTGATAACATCGTAATCTTTCAATTTAAAGTGAGCACTTACGTAGTCAAAAACTTTTTTCTTCACTTTAATTTTTCCATTATCCGGATTGTAATATATAAACCCGTTATCGGCTAAATCAATAATCTGATTTTTAATTTTATCTGTGGTGCTGCCCATCCAGAGGGCATATTCATCTATTGTAAATTCGCGTTTTTTGGTTTGTATACAATAGGCTTGCATTTTATTTACAGGGTGATAATTCAGAAGGCTTTGCAATTTTTCATAATTAAATTCCCGAAAATAACTGGCAGATTCAAAGCGGGCCGTTCCATCTTTTTGATTCATCGAAAAATCAATTTTTGGCTGATCAAGTATCCATTGAACTTTGTCAATATAAAATTCGATGCCGTGATCGGTATCAAAAAATGGCGATCTTTCAATACCTTCTTCGCCCCTGTTAAGTACCATTTTTTTATCTTCCATATTAAAATTTAATTTTAACATGGGATGAAAAATAAAACCGCTATCTGTAAAAATTGTAACCGCAGTTTTTTCTGAATTAATCCTATTATCCCTGATAACGAAGGATTGAGACTCGGCTTTTACTTTTAATTTATTTTTATAATAAAAACCAAAAGATGCCGGATTATCAGGCGTTCCAATGCCAACAATATCGCGGCCCTGCATACTAAATCCTCCAATATATTTTGCCAATCCGCCCGAGAATTTTTCAATCGTCATATCGGTTTTATAGGCTGTAAACTGAGGATATTTTGAATCTTTAAAATCTTTTTGCGTTTCGTTTAACCGTTCAAACATGGCCCGGTCCTTTAGTTTTCCCAATACCGGTGCTGGCATGATGGCTTTGTTTGTAAATATTACCGAATCGGCTTCCACTTCGGCCTTGGTCATATCAATTACATACTTTTTTATAACCGCGTTTACATCTTCCGGGGCATATCCTACCCTGCTCCAATCAATCTTTCCACCCTTTCCTTTCCATGTTAATTTTTCCAAATCATAAATTCCTGAAGTTCCTTTTATTTCAATTTTATCATCAATTGTTACACATTTTAAATCAACATTGGTGAACTCAATCAGATATTTTCCACCTGCAAAATTGTATTTAAATTCAGTTGGGGTATAAAACCATTTCTTTGATTCGGACACATAAACGGCATTTTCTTCAAACATTCCTTTGGAGGTTTTTAGCAATTGCCTTACCTGATTGGTTCCCCCTTTGGAAGCGGTAAGAACAGCTTTAATCCAAAAATCAAATTTCTGATCGCTCAATCCTTTGGCTGTGTCCTTCGCACTGACAAGGGTGCGGCAATACAATTCAAAATCAGGAGTAATCCGCATTTTATTCAACAGCATTTCGTCGGCTACTTTTATAATTAAAAGCTGATGATCTTCCAAAAACCGGTTGGCTTTCCAAAATTTTTCAAATTTATCGTAGGCCTCAATAGCAGAGGCTTCTTTAGTGCTGTTCATAAAATCCTTAAGTTCTACAATAAATACTTCAGGTTTTTTTGAAAACGATTTGGTTTGCGCAAAGGCACTAATTCCAATCAGGATGAGTAAAATAGACAGGATGTGTTTTTTTAACATTTCTCAATATTTATTAAAGCCCAGTTGTTTTTTTCTTTTTCATTCGCAATTTTAAGTCCAAGTGTTTTTATTGCCTTTTCAAAATCAGGAACATCATGAATATAAAATCCACTGAGTAATATTTTCCCTGTATTGTTCAATCGCTGTGCATATTTTTCCAGCATTTCTAAATTTATATTACGGTTGATATTACTTAAAATTATATCATAATGACCACTAAAAGTTCCATCTTCTTTAAAAACTGAAATATTCCTACAATTATTGTTCTCGCAATTTTCAAATGAATTTTCAATTGCCCAATCGTCGTTATCAATAGCAGTAATTTTGGACGCCCCTAATTTTTCGGCCAATATGGATAGAACCGCCGTACCACAGCCCATATCCAGAACCGTTTTATTTTTTAATTCCAGTTCCATCAAAGTTTCAGCCATCATATAGGTTGTTTCATGATGACCTGTACCAAATGACATTTTTGGGGTAATAATAATTTCATAAGGCAAATTTTGGGCGGGATGAAAATTGGCTCTTATCAAACATCTATCCCCTATTTGTATGGGTTCAAAACTACTTTCCCAACTGGCATTCCAGTTAATATTTTCAATCGGTTTATAGGTATAACTTTCAATTAAATTATATTGAGTTAAAATGGATTTTAAAATTTCCATATCCAATTCCTCTTCTTTAATATAAAAACAAAGGCTGTCGTTATTTTCCCAAACCCCTTCAAATCCGGCGTTCATCAATTCCGCTTCAACCAATTCCTTGGTTTCATCAGGGCAAAATATGGTGAATTCGAGGTACATCTTTTTTGTTCTAAGTTCTATGGCTTGATTATACATCGTTCAACTTTTCCAAAGTTTGAAACTTTGGAAAAATTATGGAAGTTAAAATCAAAAAACTTTGCGTCTTTGCGCCTTTGCGAGAGTCACTCATTTCCAAAAATTCAAACGGCTTTAATAATTTCAACAAAACTCCTTGATTCCAAAGCCGCTCCACCTATCAATCCGCCGTCTATATCAAGACAACTTAAAAGTTCTGTTGCATTTTCAGGTTTCATGCTTCCGCCATATAAAATAGAAATTTCATTAGCTACCTCGTCATCATAGTTTTCAGCCAACTTAATTCTGATAAATTTATGTATTTCCTGAGCCTGAGCCGAAGTTGCCGTTTTTCCTGTTCCAATAGCCCATACCGGTTCATAAGCCAAAACCACATTTTTTATTTGCACATCTGTCAAATGAAATAACCCTTCCTTTACCTGATTAAAATTAATTTCAAATTCTTGTCCGGCTTCGCGTTGTTCCAATGTTTCGCCAAAACAATAGATGGGGGTCAAGCCATTTTCCAAAGCCGCATTAATTTTTTCAGCTAACAAGGCATTGGTTTCTCCAAAATATTGACGCCTTTCGGAGTGACCAATAATAACGTACTGCACGCCCATATTGGCCAGCATACCTGGCGAAATTTCTCCTGTAAAAGCTCCTTTATTTTTTTGATGGCAATTTTGGGCACCCAGTTTTATTTCAGAATTTTTCAATAAATTTTGAATTCCTGAAAGATGAATATAGGGTGGAATAATAACAACTTCTGCGCTATTATTAACTTCATCAGCCACCATTCCTTTAATTTCAGAGGCCAATCCATACCCTTCTTCCAAGGTTAAATTCATTTTCCAGTTTCCGGCTATTATATATTTGCGCATCGTATTTTTTTAAAATGCAAAAGAACTAAAATTGAAGGGATTTTTGGGGTTAAACTTTTGGGAAGTATTGCACAACTCGGTGCAATTATTTAGCAAGATTTTTCTCCTTCAAAAAATTACTTAATCCAATAAGTTTAAAAGTCGAATCCATCATAAAAGGATGAGTATTGGATGGATTTATTACATAGGAAAATTCAGGTTTAACATCGGCTACACTCAAATAATTTCCTTTCGTTAATTTTGGTGCATCCGATAGTTTCATCTCAACGGCTACATACGGTTTTCCTGCCTTTACCATCACCAAATCACACTCTGAACCGTCCTGAGTTCGGTAATAATAATAACTATAAGCATCGCCAAACGTACCGATTACCTGCTCAATAACGTAGGACTCCCATGAATTGCCCGCAGCAAGATTGGAGTACAAACCCGCATAACTGTCAATATTTAAAAGTGAATGCAAAACCCCGGTATCCCTTATATAAATCTTGGGCGATTTTACCAATCTTTTATTGCTGTTGGTATGCCAGGGAGCTAATCGCCTTATCAGAAAAGCGTTTTCAAAAAAATCTAAATAATATTTTATGGTAGGCACCGTAAGCCCCAGTGAACTGGAATATTGGCTCATATTTAAAATTCCGCCCTGATTATTGGCTATCATTTGCAATAATCTGTGCAATACCCCCGGCGAGGCATCCAAACCCAAATTTCTAAAATCCCGTTCTATATATGTTTTTATAAAAGACTTGAGCCATTCTTTCCATTTAAATGCTGAACTGGCCAAAAATGCTTCTGGAAATCCTCCTCTTAACCAATGATTTTTCACCTGCTTATGTCCCTCAATTTCCATTAATAAAAATGGAGCAAGTTCTAAATAACATATTCTTCCGGCCAAAGTTTCAGAACTATGCCTTATCAATTCAGGGCTTGCCGAACCTAATAAAAAAAATCTTCCGCTTTTTCTGTGCGTATCAATATAGGCTCGCAACACCGGAAATAACTCAGGCATTCGTTGTACTTCATCAATTATTACACACTTATCCTGATTCTCAATAAAAAATTCATTCAAATTTCTCATCCTTAATTTATCCTCGGGATGCTCCAAATCAATATAGATAGTTTCTTTTTTTTGGGATAAAAGAAATGTTTTGGCCAGCGTAGTTTTACCTACCTGACGGGGGCCAAGTAATGCAATTGCCGGAAAATTTCTAAGAAATTTAGCAAGTGTAATAGATAATGTTCGTTCAACCATCCCTGCAAATTTAAAATTAAATTTTAAAATAACGGTAATAAATTATTTTTTTAGCCATTTTTTAAAAAATATTTTAATTTTCATAATTTCTTACACACTAATTATTAGTCATATACAATATTCATCCCTGCAATTTTAAAATTCAATTTTAAAATAACGGGAATGATTTATTTTTTAAATTAATATTTTTTTGACTGTATTTTCCCAAACACGGTATTTTTGGGTTTCGTTAAAAACGTAGGTTAATATATCCTGCCCGGTTTCATCAAATTTCAAACTCCGCCGTTCAAAAACTATTTTCGCCACTTCAAAAGACTTAGCCAATGAAAACGTTTCAAATCCCTGAGCGCCGCCCCAACTAAAATCAGGAATAAAATTGCGGGGAAATCCTGAACCAAAAACATTGGCCGACACGCCAACAATAGTTCCGGTATTAAACATGGTATTTATTCCACATTTGCTATGGTCGCCCATAATGGTGCCGCAAAATTGTAAACCGGTTTTTAAATATTTTTCAGCCGGATAATTCCAAAGTTTCACTTCAGCATAGTTGTTTTTTAAATTAGAAGTATTGGTATCAGCACCCAAATTGCACCATTCCCCAATTACTGAATTGCCGATAAATCCGTCGTGAGCTTTATTGCTGTAACCGAATATTACAGAATTATTTACTTCACCACCTACTTTGCAATGCGGACCAATAGTAGTCGGACCATAAATTTTAGCCCCCATTTTCAACTGGCTGTGTTCGCCTAATGCAAATGGCCCTCGAACCATAGAGCCTTCCATCATTTCGGTATCTTTACCAATATAGATGGAACCCGACGAAGCATTCAAAACCACACATTCCATTTTTACACCTTCTTCAATAAAAATTTTTTCAGGACAAATTAATATGTTGGTTGAACTTATTTCGGCCGATTTTCTACCCTTGGTCAGCAATTCAAAATCATTTTCAATTTCCTGTCCGTTCAATGAAAAAGTATCGGGGCATTTGGAAATATGTGAAAGTTTGGTTTTTAACTTTATCATTTTATAGTCGGCCAAACTATAGTTATCTTCTAAAAAATCAGAAGCATCGTTTTGATTTAAAATACAAGACACCACTTTGTCACCGTCGGTTATCATCTCTCCAGTTTTTAAATTTTTTATTGCTTTAATCAAATCAGTATCCGGCAAATACCGGCCATTGATAAAATAATTTTCCTCTTTTAATTTTGCTGGAAACTTGGAGCTTAAATAGGTTTTGGTTTTATAGGAAACATCGGCCTTGAGACGCTTTTCCCATTTTTCAGCTATGGTTAAAATGCCTACTCTAAAAGCGGCACAGGGTCGTGTAAAACTAAGCGGAAGTAAATTTATTCGCCATTCATCATCAAAAAGTACTACGTTCATTACGTGATTTTTTAGGGGTGTAAAATTGCGGAAATTTTCTTGAAATGCCACTAAATCTCGAAAACACTAAATTCCACAAAAGAATTATAACAAGGAAGGC
>CAYHCM010000027.1:18258-35223 GCA_964355045.1 uncultured Chitinophaga sp.
TTCGCTTTGTTCGGAAGGAAGGCTTCGCTTTGTTCGGAAGGAAGGCTTCGCTTTGTTCGGAAGGAAGGCTTCGCTTTGAGCGAAGCCTTCCTTTGAAACGCCATAAAAAAAGCCACCAACTCTCGTTAATGGCCGTTATACTATTTTTTTTAAAACTAAAATTATTTCTTGGCGTAACGCTTATTGAATTTATCAATACGTCCTGCAGTATCCACAAAATTTAATTTTCCGGTAAAAAACGGGTGTGATAAATTTGAAATCTCCAGTTTATATAATGGATATTCGTTTCCGTCTTCCCATTTAATGGTTTCTTTGGTTTCAACTGTAGATCGGGTTAGGAATGACTCGTTATTACTCATGTCTCTAAACACTACTACTCGGTAATTTTTTGGATGGATATCAGCTCTCATATTTTATTCTTAAAAAAGGACTGCGAAAGTAAAATTTTTAATCACAAATTCAAACACTTATTTCGGTTTTTTTCAAAACGATTCCGAGCAATTAATTTATTAAAATCTGAATGATGCCCAACTTGATTTTTTGCATAACTAAACAGGTATTATTAAAACAAAAAGTTTAACAAATCAGAGCTATAAGAAAATGCTAAAAACATAGAACTCAGCACTCAGAACATAGAACTTTTATACTGATATTTGAACCTTCAAAATGACTGTAAGTTTTTCTATAAAATTCCCAATTGAACCTTTTAAAATTATTGAAGAAAATAGCATAATTCTCTTAATTGGCTCATGCTTTACTGAGCATATTGGAAGCAAACTTAACAATTCAGGGTTCGAAACAATTATCAATCCATTCGGGATTTTATTTAATCCAATTTCCATTTCTAATTCTTTAAAGCGAATAATCAACAATGTGGTTTATTCTAAAAGTGAATTATACCAAACTCATGAAGGCCGTTATGTTTCCTTTGATCATCACGGACGATTTTCGGGAAATGATGGAACTAAAGTAATGGAAGAAATAAATGTTTCCTTATTGGAAGCAAACGAAAGTTTAAAAACTGCCGATTGTCTAATCATCACCTTAGGTTCAGCCTGGGTTTACAGGCATATTGAAAAAAATAAAATAGTTGCCAATTGCCATAAAGTGCCGAATAAAGAATTTGAAAAGGAACTTTTGAAAATTGAAACCATCCTGGATTCATTGAAACAAAGTATTTCAGATTTGAAAAATTTTAATAAAAATTTAAAAATTATTTTTACAATAAGTCCTGTAAAACATTTAAGAGATGGAGTAATTGAAAACCAACAAAGCAAAGCCACCTTGATATTAGCAATAGCAGAACTTTTAAAAAATAAAACTGAAAACGTTTATTACTTTCCGGCTTATGAAATAGTGACCGACGAATTGCGCGATTATCGTTTTTTTGAAACCGACCATGCCCATCCAAACCAACTGGCGTTTGATTATGTGTGGGAACGGTTTACAGAAACCTGTTTTACCCTTAAAGCTGTTGAAAAAATTAACGAAGCCGAAGGTTTAAGCAAAGCATTTGCCCACAAAACCTTGCATAACGAAAGTTTAAATGAAAATTTGCACCAACGTATAAAATCATATTTAAATAAATATCCGCTTTGAAAAAATGCGTTAACATTCCATATCACTTTAATTTAAAAATAGAAATAGATTAAATATGAAAACAATACTGGTAACAGGAAGTAACGGGTTGTTGGGCCAAAAACTCACCGATTTATATATTTCAGAACCTGACATTACCCTGATAACAACTGGTAGAGGAGTTGACAGATATCCAATAAAACAGGGATACACCTATGTGGAGTTAGATATAACCGACAAGCGACGTGTGTTGGAAGTAATTGAAAAATACCAACCAAATTGCATAATCCATACTGCAGCCATGACCAATGTAGATGCGTGTGAATTAGATCATGAAGCTTGTGTGTTGCAAAATATAAATGCCGTTCAAAATATTAAGGATGCCGCTGAAAGTGTAAATGCTCATCTTATTCATCTCTCTACCGATTTTATTTTTGATGGTACATCCGGACCCTATTTGGAAGATGCTGTTCCAAATCCATTAAGTTTTTATGGCGATTCAAAACTTAAAGCTGAACAAATAATAATGCAAGGCTCCGATAATTGGGCTATTGCCCGAACGGTTTTGGTTTATGGACTTGTAGCCGACATGAGCCGGAGCAACATCGTATTGTGGGCTAAAGATGCTTTGGAAAATAAAAAGCCTATAAAAGTTGTGGACGACCAATACCGAACCCCAACTCTGGCGGAGGATTTGGCCATGGGGTGCCGACTGTTGGAAAAACACGAATCCAAAGGCGTTTATAATATTTCGGGAAAAGATTATATGAATATTTATGAATTGGTGAGCAAGGTTGGAAAATATTTCGGCCATGAAATGGAAAATGTTGAGATTGTGAGCAGCACTACCCTTAACCAACCCGCCAAACGACCGCCTTTAACAGGCTTTGATATTTCAAAAGCAATTAAGGAATTAGGATATTATCCGCATAGTTTTGAAGAAGGAATAGAAATGGTACAAAAACAATTTGAAAAATTTACAGGGCTAAAGCAACATAACATTTAATAAACAACTCTATACAAGTATGTCAAAAAAAATACTTTTAACCTTATTAACAATCTGGTCAAATACTCTTTTTGCTTACGACAAGCCCAACAGCATAGCCTGGGATCCTATTACCAAGGCCTATTTTATTTCAAATCTGGTTGGGAAAAGCATTACAAAATTGGATTCAAATTTTGATAAAACCGATATCATTACAGGGTTAATCAAACCCAAAGATTTGTTATTCGCCACATTCGGCCCCTATAAAGGCATATTGGTTTTAGACAGCAATGAAGTAAAAGTGTATGATGCCGACAGTTATTCTTTCATCAATTCGTTTGAAGTGCCCGGCGCCATTGATTTGGAAGATGCCGAAGCGGATAAAACCACAAGCGGAACTTTTTATATAAGCGACCCATTGGCTCATATTATTTTTAAAGTAGTCATTGGGCCTCCTCCCTTTTATACCCCATCGTTTAGTACATTAACTAATACGGTACGAAATCCCAAAGCACTGTTATTTGATAGCAAAAACCGATTGTTGGTAACTACCGATACTTTGAAATCAGCAATTTATTATATCAATACTTCTACCGGAAATGCTTCCTTTATTACCACCACTTCTCTAGATTACATCAATAGTTTGGAGGAAGATTTACAGGGGAATTATTATGCCACAAGTTGGGGCGACAGTTATTTTTACAGATTGGATCGAAATTTTGGCAATCCTGTGGGGCTTGTTCAATATAGCAAACCAACCGGATTGTTTTTTAATAAATTGTATGATGTAATAGCCATTGCCTGTTCCAATTGCAATAAGGTTGATTTTCATAAATTGCATATGGTATATATAAATGATGTGGACACAGCCAAATGTCCCGGTGACAGTTTTTATATAAACCCAAACCTTCAATTTAAAGGAAAAGGCACTTACAATACCGGCAATACATTTTATGCCGAACTATCGGATGGAAATGGAAAATTTAATTCACCACTTATTATTGGAACATATAAAACTGCAACGGAACCAAATTCGTATCAGGTTGTGTTGCCGTATGGCAAACGGTTTTACGGTAGTAAGTATAAAATAAGGATTCGAAGTAGCAGCCCGGCTTTTTATAGTTTAAACGAAATTGAAACTCCTGTACCTTATATTCCGCTTATATATGTAAGTGATAAAGATACCATTTATTATTGCTCGTCAAATTCAATAAAATTAGGCAAAGCCAAAGATACCGATTCCTCACTGCTCACTTATTTATGGTACATGGATGAAAAATTGCAAAGCTATAAAACCTCCCAAATTGAAATAAATGAAACAGGATTGCATAAATATAAATTAACAGTACAACCTAAAATATGGGGTTGCACGGCTTCTGATTCCGTCTTTACGGAACAAAAAAATGGATTTATCTCAATTCCTTTTAAAGATTCTGTCATAGTTTGTCAAAGGGCAGATGCCACTATTGGCGGAGATAGCATTGCCAATACCTCTATTCGTTGGACGGATAAATCAGATGTTAATTTTTTGCACACAACCTATAAATTTGAAATTTCTGGAACTATGACTTATGGTAACCGAACCTTTACAGCTACTCTAAAATCAACCCTTTTCGGCTGTGAAATAAGCAAGGATGTAAAGTTGATTTATAAAAATAATCCGAAATACAAACTTGAATTACCATTAAATCCTGGATTTTGTGCCAATACAACTCTTGCTTTGACGCCTCAGTATGTTTCAGGAGATACTCAAAATATTGCTTTTAATTGGGGGCCAAAAGATTTTTTAAGCAACCCGGTAATCAAAAATCCTGTTTATAAAAATACAGAAAATATTAATAAGATTACTTCATATAATGTATTCACAAAGGATACCATGACCAAGTGTACCGATAGTTTTTTGGTAATAATAAAAAATTTAAAAATGCCTGAAAAGCCTGTAATTAGCCAAGCATCACAGGTTTCAGACAGTATTGTTATTAAAAATTACGACCCCAATTTTGAATACAATTATGAAGTGAAATACCTTGATAATTCTGTAATCACAAACCTAACAGGTGATTCAATAATTCGTTATCCAAATTTCAAAAAAGCTGTTTATGTCATTGTGGTTGCCCAAAACAAACAGTGTATATCTGTTTCTGATACCTTGTTCTTAATTCATTCTACAATCACTATTAAAAGGATTGAAAATTCAGAAATCGTAATTTATCCCAATCCAGCCAAAGACAAGGTTTTGATCAAAGATTTTAAAGGAAACCCTGAAAATTTCGATGTTTTTATTTATGATTTAGTTGGACAAAAAGTTTCGGAAATGAAACCAAAATCAAACGGAGAAATAAATATTGAAAACTTATTACCCGGAATTTATTCGCTTAGGGTTAATTTTGAAGGCCAAATATTTAACACATTATTTATAAAAAAATAAAACATGAAGCCTAATCCTACCCGAGACGAATTTATAAATCAGATGTTGCTTTCCGAAATTTTAATTACTACCATCATTTTTATTGGGGTGTATTTAATTTTTCGCGCTTTTTGGAAAAAACAGAATAAGGAGAAAGATAAAAATGGGGATTTAAAATAGAATAAAAAAAAACGTTGAACTAAATTTCTTTTGAATAATCTTCCGATTTAGATTCTTCATTTATAATTTCACTTTCTGTTTCAATGTTAATTTCTTCACCTTCTATTTCTGTTTCTTCAACCAAGGCAGGTTCTTCCAATTTATGCCCAAAAAATCGCTTCTGAAATACAATTATAGAAATAACCCCTGTACTGATACTGGCATCAGCAATATTAAAAATAGGCCTGAAAAATGTAAAATCCTGACCTGCCCAAAAGGGAAACCAGGAAGGGTAGTGACTTTCGATAATTGGGAAATAAAGCATATCAACTACACGCCCTAAAAAGTATTTCCCTTTATCAGGGTAAGTTACCAAATCATTAAACCACACACCATAAGCCATGCTATCAATAATATTGCCTAATGCACCGGCCAATATCAGGGAAATGCAAGCAATTAAACCTTTATGAGCTTTTGCTTTTATTTGTTTTAATAGATACCAAACGATACCTATTACTGCTAATAATCTAAAAACCGTAAGGATTATTTTGCCTGTTATTCCGCCTAATTCTACGCCAAATGCCATTCCGTTGTTTTCGGTAAAATGAAGAAAAAACCAGTCACCTATCATTGTTTTGGTTTGGCCAAGATACATGTGATGAAGTACCCAAATTTTTAGCCATTGGTCAAAGGCCAATACGGATATTAAAATTAAGGCTGCTATTAAAAAGTATTGCCTTTTATTAGAAGATTCCAAGAGGATTATTTATATTGTTTAAGTTTAGCTTCGATGCTTTGGGTGGTATGCGGAACGGCTAACAATCTTTCTTTTGGAATTAATTTTCCGGTTACCTTGCAAATTCCGTAGGTTTTATTTTCAATTCGAAGTAATGCCATTTCCAGATTGTCAATAAATTTTCGTTGGCGGCCTGCCAATTGCGAATTACTTTCTTTAAGTAAGGTAGAACTACCATCCTCCATTGTTTTATATACACTTCCGGTATCATCCGTTCCGTTTGAATTATTGCCGGATTCAACCAAATCTTTTAATTCAGCTTTTGCCGATTCCAGTTTATGAAGAAGCAAATCTTTAAATTCCTGAAGTTCCAAATCATTGTACCTTGTTCTTTCTCGATTTTCCATTTCCTTAAACTTTATTAATTTTTATTTTAACTATAATACCGTTAATATCTGTAATTTCACCTACTGTTAAATTTTCAGTTTTAATATCATTTGCCAAAATTTCGGTGCAAATATAATTTTTGAAAACCAATAAGGTGTTATCAATCTCAAGATGTGGAGTAATCATTACATTTATACGGTCGTTTACCTCATATCCATTGTCTTTGCGCATGTTTTGAATTTTATTCACAATTTCGCGGGCATATCCTTCCAATAATAATTCGTCCGAAATTGTGAGATCTAAGGCCACCGTAATTTTACCGTTTACCGCCACCTTCCAGCCTTCCACGTCTTTGGTTACTACTTCCACTTCATCTCTTTGTAAAGTAAACGAACCATTTGATAAATTAATATCTACACTGCCGTTAAGTTCCAATAAATTTAAATCATGATCGGTAAATTTTTGGACGGCGATGCCTATTTCTTTCATGGCTGCCCCGGCCCTGGGGCCTAATTTTTTAAAATCAGGTTTGGCCGATTTAATTATTATAGATTCATCGCCATCGTGCAAAAAGTTAATTTCTTTAACATTTACTTCCGACAAAATTAGGTCTTTTACCAAATTTATTTGTTCTTCAAAATGGGTGTCGAGCACAGGTATTAGTATGCGCTGCAAGGGCTGGCGAACTTTTATTTTTTCTTTTTTGCGAATGGCCAACACCATGCTGCATATTTGCTGGGCAAGTTCCATCCGTTCCAAAAGTTCCATATCTATTTTATCTAATTCAGGCTTAACCAAATCAGTTAAATGTACCGATTCGTGTTTTAAAGGGGTATTCTTTTCAAGTGCTTTTTCACGAATATTTTGGGTCATATTATTATACAACCAGTCGGCAAAGAAAGGAGCAATTGGGCTCATCAATTGACTAACAACAACCAAACATTCCTGCAAGGTTTCAAAAGCAGCTTGTTTATCATGGGATGATTCGCTTTTCCAAAATCGGCGACGTGAAAGCCTAACATACCAGTTGCTTAAATTATCATTTACAAAATCCTGAATGGCGCGTGTGGCAATATGCGGCTCATAATTGTCCAAACTTTCTCTTACGTCAACTACCAATTGGTGCAAAGCCGATAATATCCATCGGTCCAATTCGGATAATTTTTCCCAACTTATCCGGTTAGTTTCATAATCGGTAAACTTATCTAAATTGGCGTATAAGGCAAAAAAAGAATAGGTATTATATAGGGTTCCAAAAAATTTGCGCTGTGTTTCGGCTAATCCATCTATATCAAATTTTAAATTTTCCCAGGGAGCGGCATTGCCTATTAAATACCAACGGGTGGCATCAGCTCCATATTTATCAACAGTACGAAACGGGTCAACGGTATTGCCCAATCGTTTGCTCATTTTATTGCCGGCCTTATCCAAAACCAAGCCGTTAGCCACCACATTTTTAAAAGCCACCGAATCGAACAACATGGTAGCAATAGTGTGTAAGGTAAAAAACCAACCACGGGTTTGATCAACACCTTCCGCAATAAAATCAGCCGGAAAAGCATCTTCAAAACCATTGGCAAAAGGAGATTTTGAATCTGACTTGTTCAATCCCCATTGGGCATACGGCACGGCGCCACTATCAAACCACACATCTATCAAATCCGTTTCGCGGGTCATTGGTTTGCCGCTTTTTGAAACCAGAATGATATTGTCAACATATGGCCTATGTAAATCCAAACCATGTCCGCTTTCAAAAGCTGATTCGGTCATAAATCCTGCTGTAACGGACTTTTCTGCTTCATGTTTTAATTCTTCAATGGAGCCAATACAAATTTCCTCCGTACCATCTTCCGTTCTCCAAATGGGTAAAGGTGTTCCCCAATACCGGCTTCGGCTCAGGTTCCAATCCACCAGGTTTTCCAACCAGTTTCCAAATCGTCCTTCTCCGGTATGTTCAGGTTTCCAGTTGATGGTTTTATTTAATGCAATTAAACGGTCTTTAACGGCAGTAGTTTTAATAAACCAACTTTCCATGGGGTAATACAAAATGGGCTTATCCGTTCGCCAGCAATGCGGATAGCTGTGTTCGTATTTTTCAACTTTAAAGGCTTTGTTTTCTTCTTTTAATTTTATGGCCAATTCCACATCCACCGATTTTTCTGGAGGGGTGGTATAATATTCATTTTTTACAAATTTGCCGGCAAACTCACCCATTTCCTTTACAAACTTTCCCTGTAAATTTACCAAAGGAACTAATTTACCCTCCTCGTTCAAAACCAGCATGGCAGGCACTCCGGCTTGTTTGGCCACCCTCGCATCATCAGCGCCAAAAGTTGGGGCAATATGAACTATTCCGGTTCCTTCCTCGGTACTTACAAAATCTCCGGCTATAACTTTAAAAGCATTTTCAGGATTTTCGGCGGGCAAGGCATAGGGTAAAAGTTGCTCATACCTAAGGCCTATTAAGTCTTTTCCTATAAACTCTTCTAAAATCAGATAAGGAATTTTTTTATCCCCCGGTTTATAATCTTCTAAATTGAGTAGGGAATCTTCTTCTGAAAAATATTTTTTAACCAAATCCTTAGCCAGAATTACCTGAATTGGTTTAAAGGTGTATTGATTGTAGGTTTTTATTAAAACATATTTAATTTTTTGACCAACGGCTAAAGCGGTATTGGAAGGTAAAGTCCAGGGAGTGGTGGTCCATGCGAGGAAATATATTTCAGGACCTGACAGGTTTTTAAAACCTGTCAGGTCTTGAGTCAATTTAAATTGCGCCACAACGGTTGTATCTTTTACATCCCTGTAGGTTCCGGGTTGGTTAAGCTCGTGACTGCTCAATCCGGTTCCGGCAGCAGGAGAGTATGGCTGAACGGTGTATCCTTTGTATAAATATCCTTTTTTGTAAATTTCTTTCAGCAAAAACCAAACGGTTTCGATGTACTCGTTTTCATAGGTAATATATGGATGTTCCAAATCAACCCAATACCCAATTCGTTCGGTTAAATCGTCCCAAACACCTTTAAATTTCATAACATCGCGGCGGCAGGCAGCGTTGTAATCTTCAACACTTATTTTTTTTCCGATATCATCTTTGGTAATTCCGAGCGTTTTTTCTACCTGAAGTTCAATGGGCAAACCATGGGTATCCCAACCGGCTTTGCGTTCCACCCTAAATCCCTGCAAAGTTTTATAGCGGCAAAATAAATCCTTAATCGTTCGGCTCATCACATGATGAATACCCGGCATGCCATTGGCTGAAGGGGGGCCTTCATAAAAAACAAAATCCTCAGCCCCGGTTCGGTTGTCAATAGATTTTCGGAAAATATTATTTTCTTTCCAAAATCGGGCTACCTCCTTCTCAAATTCAGGAAAGTTGGCTTGTTTGTATTCGGGATAAAGTTTTGAGTTGGCGGCTTTCTGCACAGTTACTATAAAAAAGGCTGCGAAGATAGGAAAAAATGGAGGGAAATGTTTTGGAAGTTTAGGCGGATTTTTATACTAAAACACCTAAGTTTATCCTTATCAATTATTCTTAAACAAATTATACCTCACGCTTATTCCCAGACTTGAGGTTTTTCCATTGTTCTTATATTTATCATCTGCCATCCAGGTATCCGGATTTAATTTTTGATTTTCGTTACTGTAATAAACTTTAAAAATCATTAGCTGATAATAGATTTTGGTGGTAAATCTATCGTGCACATATTGAAAGAAGGGCGAAAATCCAATTTGAAAATGAGTCTTTATTTTAGTGTATTTGCTTGCCGAAACACTGGTTGAATAGGTTCGTGTATCTGTATTAATAAAAATACAACTTAAGTCAATGCCTGTATAAAACCCCATTATCCCTGATTTTTTATGATTCATTTTATAGCCATATCCAAGGTTTAACGAATTTACGGCATATTTCAAGTCTATTCTGGTATTGGCACCAATAGAATCAGGGCTCTGGGCAAATACTTCGCTTTTTCGCCCAACCCATTCCAAATTAAACACACAATTTGTGTCAAATAATTCTATTGCAAAATTTATCCCTCTGAAAATCCCAGGCTCTTTCATGTTTTTACCTAAATATGGTCGTGTATCGTTAAACCGCCCGATAACAAAGTCGAGTCCATCGGTATTTAAGTGTGTGCCAAGATTGTAGCCAATCCCAATATTTTTATGAATGAGTAAATATTGTGAAAATATATTTTCAGAATTGATTAAAAAAAAAGTGAGAAGAATGAAAATTCTTATAAATTTCATTGGCCGGAAATCTTGCCTGATATATTTTTTGGATTTTGCATGTACATGGGTTAGGAAGATAGCTTTTTAAAACTCCCGAAATTACAGATTTTGATTTAGAGAATGATTAATTAATAGGCATACGGGAACCGTTTGACTTTTTATCTTTTTCATTTTTAAATAAATTATAGTTTACCGAAATCCCCAAACTGGATGTATTACCAAGAGAGGCCTGACCATCATCTTTAGCCCAGGTAGATGTATTAATTTTATAATTTACCTCCCAATAATCAGCATCGAGTAGCATAAACTGATAATAAATTTTGGTTGTAAACCTATTGCCAACAAACATTAAGTAGGGCGAAAAACCGAGAGATATTTCGGAATTTATTTTTTCATAAGGAGGCCTGGTTTCAATAGTTTTATAAACTCTCGTATAATTTTTTATGGTAATTGTGCTAAAATCTGCTCCAAAATATTTACCCATAACTCCTGATTTTTTTGACTTAATTTTTTTCCCTAATCCAAAATTAAATGAATTAACATAATATTTAAAATCCCGTGTTACTTCGCCTGATGTAGAAACCCCCCGTGCCCACACTTCGCTCTTACGGCCTGTCCATTCAAAACTCATCACAAATTTCGCAATAAAAATATCCATTGCATAATTCATTCCCCTAAAAAATCCCGGATTCTTCATTTTATTGGATAACCATGGACGGGTGGTATTGTAACGCCCGATTACAAAATCCAGGCCTTCGGTTTTGGTATGGGTGCCGATATTGTATCCAATACCAATATTAATTTTTTGAGAAAATGAAGTCCTGGAATTGAAGAACAACAAAACGATAGTTAAGAATAGGTTAAGTAATTTCATGAAACAAATTAACAGAATTAATTTTAAATAAAACAATCCATATTATTTTGCATGTTTGCCGATACTTTAAAAAATACCATGCTTAAACCTCTTTTTTTCCTTTTATTAATTTTATCAGCAATGGCATCAAATGCTCAAACACCTTGGTACAGACTAGATGACCCCGATATGATGGGTTGTGTTTTTGTTGATACTTCAGGCAATGAATCACCTGTCGGATCTCACGATAAAATAAGAATTGGCGAAAATTTTTCTGAAGGGTTAATTTCTGTTAATTTTAAAGTGGATGTTTTGGATAATGACGCATGGGGATGTTTAAATGAAAAAGGCGATACCGTGATCAAAGGGAAATATTTGGAATCGTTTTGTTTTTCGGATAGAATTGCCAAAGTATCCGTTTCGCTTATGCCATGGGATACAAATAGCTGGGATTATGATAAACCCTATTATTGCCAATATATTAACAGACAAGGGAGCCTCATTTCCGATAAAATTTTTGAGGCAGAATACAGTACAGAAATGAGTAATAATTGTGCAATAGCTAAATACGGAAAACAATGGTATTTACTTTCAAAAACTGGTAAGCTTAAGGAATTATCTGTGGATTATGAAACGGTAAGCCCCTTTAGCAATGGGTTGGCTAAGTGCAAACGGATGAATCATTATACCGAATATATTGATACAACAGGATGGCCGGTTCTTGATATTCCAAATGAAAATTTTTCAGGAGATTTTGTCAATGGGTTTGCTCCTTATTCAACTGTAAAAGATAAATATGGTTTTATAAATAAAAAAGGAAATCCGGTTACGGCTTGTATTTATGAAGCTTTATCAGGGTTTTCAGAAGGGGTAGCTGCGGTAAAGCTCTATAATAAATGGGGTTTTATTGATGCCTCGGGCAAAATTGTAATTAATTTCAAATACGAAAGTGCTTCGCAATTTTCAGAAGGATTGGCCAGAGTAAAAGTCAATGGCAAATATGGTTTTATTGATAAAAACGGAAAGAGTGTTATTGCCAATAAATTTACCAATGTTTCAAATTTCAGGTATGGATTGGCGGCGGCATCTGATGCGAAAAACCTGTGGGGTTTTATTAACAAAAAAGGGCAATGGGTTATTAAACCTCAATTTATAAGTGCTCAAAATTTTGATAAATTTGGTTTTGCAATCGTATTATATGCAGATAAATACAGCGATGTGAACGACGAAACGGAACGATATGAGAAGGCCCTGATTAACCGAACCGGAAAAATGATTTGGCAATCGGGTGAAAAGTTGGTGGTTAAATAATTTTTCCAAACTTTGATAATTAAGATTAGTGGTTTGCTTGGATTTTATAAAATGGTATTTATAAAATCGTTGAAAGAAAAAAGGTTTTTTGCAAAATATTTGGTTTATTGGTAATCCTAGAATACGAAGCAATACCGTGAAATGCATAATTGATGAATTTATCCTGATGCCGCTTAAAAAAAAATTCCAAATTTCAAATTACAAATTCCAAAACCAAATCTCGAAATTTTCAAATCTCCAAATCAAAAACTCACTCAAAACTATCTAAGTCAACCAATCCGCTTCCTTGTTGTTTTTTAGCTTTGGCCACATCATAACTATGAAGCAAGGCCGGAAGTAAAATGAGATTGGAAAATAAAGCTAAAACCAAATTGATGCTGGTTAAAATGCCAAGCATAATGGTTCCGCCAAAGGAGGAAAAAATAAAAATTATAAAACCGAAAAATAATACGACTGCCGAATAAATCATACTTACCCCCGATTCGCGTAGGGCAAGTGATACGGCAATGGGTATATTATATTTATTCTTTTTAAGTTCCTGCAGGTACTTGGCTAAAAAGAGGATACTGTAATGAACGGCTATTCCATAGGCAATTGAAAAAACAATAATGCTGCTTGGCTTAAAGTCTATTCCGCAAAAGCCCATAAAGGCAATTGTCATGATTAAAGGAATAATGTTAGGAATAAATGAAATTATTATCATGCGCCAATTAAAAAATATAAAAGCCATTATTAGGGAATTGGCTATTAAAGCAAAAATTACACTATGAAAAAGATCGTAAAAAAGAAATTTATTGCCTTCTAAAAATATAACGCTGCTTCCTGTAATGGACACCTTAAAATCGGCTGGAGGAAAAATAATAGCTGCCTTTTTACTTACACTATCTTTTAATTCCTGAATATGCCTGGTACCTACATCGGCCATCTGAAAACTAATGCGGGCTTTGCGATAATTGCTGTCAACAAGATTATGAAGCAGGTTTCCATTGTTTTTTGAAACCGGCATCATGCCAAGGATATTGCTCAAATCCATTATTCCGGGCAAAACATAAAACGTAGAATCGCCTTCATTGTAAGCCTGATTGGCAAAGCGCATCATTTTGGCAAGCGACATTGATTGCGAAAACTCCGGCATTAATCCAACTTCATGTTCCAGTTTATCAATCCTGTAAAGGGTTCTCAACTTTTTTATACCTCCGTTGGTTTTCGAATCTATCACTATTTCGAAAGGCATTACGCCTTTTACATTTTTTTCAAAAAACTTGAGGTCTTTATATAGCGGATCCGATTTTGAAATATCGTCAACCATGTATCCAACGGATGTAATTAAAAAAACGCCGGCAATTGATATAATTGAAATTATTATAGTAATGGTATAAATTAGTTTGCGTTTATAGGTAATCACATTTGCCGTCCAATCCACAATTACTTTTAAAAATTTACTTTCAAGATGATTGGTTTGTTTTTCGGTAGGATTAGGTAAAAAGCTAAAAATGATGGGTATCATCACCAATGAAATGGCAAATACGGCCATTATAGCCCAAAAGGAAACCAAACCAAATTCGCGAAGTGAGGTACTGCCCGAAAAATAAAATACGCCGAAACCAAAAGCAGTAGTTAGATTAATAAAAAATACGGCTGCCCCTACTTTCGAAATCACCCGCTGAAGTGCTTTCATTTTATTATGATGCTTCCTGAATTCGTCGTGGTATTTGTTAAGTAAATATATACAATTGGTAATGCCTATAACCACCATCAAAGGTGGCATTAAGCCTGTAAAAATTGAAATTTTAAAGCCATAAAAAGCATTGATTCCCATGGTCCATATAACGCCCATTATGACCACAAGTTGAGCAAAAACAAGTGTGTAAAAAGACCTGAATAAAAATAACATTATCAACGAAGTGATAATAAAAGAAAGGGCGGTAAAATAAATTATTTCATGCTTTATCTTACGTGAATATTCTGTTCGGATATAGGGCAAACCCGAAAAGTGAGGTTCTACACCATGTTTTTCACATAATTCAATGACCTGCTTTTCAATCTTTTTTACAAAGTTAATTCGTTCATAGCTATCTAAAAGTTTTGATTCAAGCGTAATAGCCATCACCGTAAAGTTGCCGCTTTTATCAAAAATTAATCCATCGTAAAATTTAAGGGTATGCATTTTGGCCAATTGAGAATCTAAATCGGCCTGATTAAGCGGCCGATGATGGAACACGGAAGATTGACCAAAGGTATTTGTGGAATCAATTACAATAAGTTCCTTTAAATTAGCAATAGAAAGTATGCGTTTTATCCCCTTTGTTTTTTCTATTTGAGCCGTAATATCATACCAATCATTAAAAAATTCTACCTCTTTAATTTTCGGGCTGTGAATCCCTATTACCATTACATTCCCATCTTCACCAAAAACTTTTTTGAAATCCTTATAGACTAATAAATCTGAATCATCATCCGGAATAAACTTCGGATTATCGTAGGCCATTTTGCTTTTTGTAGATTCATAAGCCATAAAGCCTGTGGCTAAAATAAGAATGATTATTAACCAGAGCCTGTTGCGAAGTAAAATGTTAGCGAATTTTTCAAGCATATACCTGACGGCAAAAGTAAACAATACAGGGGGATGGGCAAATAATTATTTCAAATCCCAAATTCCAAAAATCAAAATCCAAAAGGCTTCGGAATGAAATTTGAAATTTGAAACTGGAAATTTGAAATTTTTGGCTTGCAATTTGAATTTGTGGGGTATGGAATTTGAGATTTGGAATTTGAATTTTGTCGTTTGGAATTTATTTAACTGCCGTCACTTCTATTTCCAGCAAAAATCTTCGATCAACCAATGCTGAAACTTCCACCATTGTTGACGCAGGTTTTATCTCGCCAAAAAAGTGATGCAGCGCTTTGGCTACCTCTTCCCATTCCGAAATATCAATAACGTAAACCCGTGTTCTAATAACATCAGAAAGGGAGGCATCTTCGGCCACTAAAGCTTTTTCGATTTTTTGAACAATATAAAACGTTTGCTGAAAAATATTTTTTCCACCTACAACTTCACCTTGTTCGTTCAAGGCATTGGTCGCTGAAACTTCAATAATATTGCCAATTTTTACGGCCCGGCTTTGGCCTACCATGCCTTCCCAAAAATCACTTGATGCTAAGTTTTGTCTTTCCATTTTTATTTTTTTTTAAATGGCGAAAATATATTTTAATCCATGTATTTTTAAAAATATCTGAAAAATTAATTTTTAGAATTGGAGATTTGACAACTTTTTAAAAGTTGTCAAATCTTTTAAAACTACCTTTGCTAACTTGAAAGGACAAATTTTTGATACCGCTGTAAAACCTGAACAAGCCGTTTTAGTAGCGGCTGATTTATACAGCAACCCCAAAGGCAAGTGCGCTGAATATTTGGAAGAGCTTGCTTTTTTAGCTGAAACTGCCGGAGCTGAAACGGTAAAAATATTTACCCAAAAAACCGACAGGCCACATCCTAAAACCTACTTGGGTCAGGGAAAGTTAGAAGAAGTGGCGGCATTCATTAAAGAAAACGAAATTGATGTAGCCATATTTGATGATGAACTTAGCCCGTCGCAAACCCGTAATCTGGAAGACGCCTTGGTTTGCAAAATCATTGACCGGAGCATGTTGATTTTAGACATTTTTGCAAAAAATGCCAGAACGGCCACAGCAAAATCACAGGTAGATCTTGCCCGAAATGAATATTTGCTTCCCCGCCTGACAAGAATGTGGGGTCACCTCGACCGTCAAAAAGGAGGAATAGGGATGCGGGGCGCGGGTGAAAAAGAAATTGAAACGGACAGAAGGGCCATTCGTCATACCATTTCCTTATTAAAAGAGAAGTTAAAAGATATTGATAACCAAAACCAGGTCCGCCGCAAAAACCGCGATGCCATGAAAAAGGTTGCCTTGGTGGGTTATACCAATGTGGGCAAATCCACCATTATGAATTCCATAACCAAGGCCGGAGTTTTAACAGAAAATAAATTATTTGCCACTTTGGATTCTACCGCCCGAAAAGTGGTTTTTCCAAATCCTGACCATTCATTACAGCCCATTACTTTTATTTTATCTGATACGGTTGGGTTTATCCGTAAGCTGCCGCATCAGTTGGTCGAAAGTTTTAAGTCCACCCTGGATGAAGTGGTAGATGCGGATTTATTATTGCATGTGGTGGATGTGTCGCACCAAGGGTTTGAGGAGCAAATGGAGGTAGTAAAAAACACCCTGGATGAAATTGGAGCAGCCCAAAAACCAACCATTATTGTGTTTAACAAAATAGATAAATACAACCC
>CAYHCM010000028.1:0-5080 GCA_964355045.1 uncultured Chitinophaga sp.
GCCTGAGGCGGAGGGAATCTGGACTCCATGAATGTTCGATCAAAATAATTTTTCCCTCAGCTAATAATTTTTTTCTTTGATAATAAATTCTCGTTAAAAAAACTTACATAATCCCTTTTTAAAGGGAGAATCTGGACCTGACGTATTAATCAATATAGAAAGTTTTTCTATGATTCTTACTTTTAAAAAAATGAATAAATATCGTATCGTAATTACGAAAAAAACTATGTTAGCACGATTCCCTCCGCCTCAGGCGGGGGGTTAGGGGGATTTTTTTGATTTATTAAGCAGAGCCTCCTTTATCAAATCCAACTCAAACCCTTTACCCATAAGCCACTTCGTAATTTTATGTTCATCTTTCCAGGTTGGTTTGGGGGGTAATTTCTTTTCTATTAATTGAACCAAACAATTCCAATAATCACTTTCCGAAATTTCTTTCATAGCAGATTTTATACAATAATCCGAAATTTTTCGGGCTGTTAATTCCCGTTTTATTTTTAATCTCCCCCATTTTTTTGTTCTGAATTTACCACCGGCATAGGCTTTGGCAAACCGCTCTTCATTTAAAAAATTGGTCTCGATCAATTTTACCATCAACTCATTTACAGTATCGGTATTGCACCCCAATTCGTACAATT
This sequence comes from uncultured Chitinophaga sp., assembly GCA_964355045.1. Lineage (GTDB taxonomy): Bacteria > Bacteroidota > Bacteroidia > NS11-12g > UBA9320 > JABWCE01. The sequence goes on from CAYHCM010000028.1 coordinate 639, forward strand.
TATTTTTAACTTCCTGATGGCATCGCTCCTGATAGGCGCAATAATGCTGGGCTTTAGCTAATATTTCAGGGAGGATAAACGACACGATTAATTTGATTATAAGATTAACCAGATTAGTGCAAAAATAACTAAGATTGCATGGATTTTAGGATATACCAAAAACCTTAGTAGAAAATCTTTATCCTATTCCTTACGGCCTTATTACCTTATTTTTAAAATTAATAAATAAGGTAATAAGGTTTGATAATGTGCTTTATGGTATTCTACTAAGGTTTTTAAAACTCCTTAATTTGTTCACAAATTACCATTTTTATTATAGGAACAACGCTCCTACTTTTATTAATTTGCACAAAACAAAAAATGATTTTAAGCGACCTGCGAATACTGGAAGAAATAGAAAAAGGCACAATCATGGTGGAGCCTTTTCGGAAGGAATGTCTCGGGACAAACAGCTACGATGTGCATTTGGGAAAATACCTCGGTTGCTATAAGGACAGGGTTCTTGATTCGCGGGTTCATAATAAAATTGACCTTTTTGAAATTCCTTTGGATGGATATGTACTGCAGCCCGATACGCTTTATTTGGGCGTAACCGAAGAATATACCGAAACTCACAAGCACATACCTTTTTTGGAAGGCAAATCGAGTACAGGCCGTTTGGGTATTGATATTCACGCTACGGCTGGAAAAGGTGATGTGGGATTTTGCAATACATGGACTATGGAGATAACCTGCTGCCAACCTGTTCGTATTTACAGGGGAATGCCTATCGGGCAATTGATTTATTTTGTAGTGGAAGGCGAAATAGAAACTTTATATAACAAAAAACCCAACGCCAAATACAGCAAACGAACCATTAAACCAGTGGAAAGCATGATGTGGAAGAATAAGTTTTAAAGGGTGGAATTTTTGGTTAATTATTCTCCGTGAAACTCCGTAACTCGGTGTCTCCCTTTTTCTTTGTTCCACTAACTCCTTTTCCAAGCTCAGAGACCAATATCATCCGGTCGTTGTTCCTGCTGTTCTTTCTTTTTAGGTTTAGGCGGGCCGGTTTGTGAACCAAAACGATAATTAAATCCGACATACAAAATTCGTGATTCCATTTTTCGGAGGAATTGTTGCTCCACCTGAGGCAGATATAATTCCATCCCAAATTGACGGGTATTAAAAATATCAGATAGTGTTAAAGTTACCGTCCCTTTGGTTTTTAAAACCTGCATACTTGCTCCCATATCCAGCCATTGCATGGTTATTCCTTTGCCCTGAGGCGACAGGAATGGTGTGCGATAATTGTAGGTAAATTGCAAATCCACCTTCTTTTTTATTTTGAAATTTACCGTTTGTTTAAGGTTACCCATAATATTGGCATTATCATAAACAAAGGTTCCCAACTGTCCTTTCATATGGTTCCGGTAAACCATAATACTTGTAAGAGTATTAAACCATTTTACAGGATTATAGGTGGTTACCCAATCTAAACCAAAATTATAGGATGTCCCTAAATTTTCAAACGAAACATAATTAACCCCTTCGTTTATGGTAATATAGCGCCAAATTAAATTATTGGTTTGCTTGTAATACAATCCCGGATTGGTCATTATTTTTTTGTTGGTATAGGTATAATCCAGTTCAATGCTATTTATAAATTGTGGCTTAAGTTCCGGATTTCCACGTCTCACATTGCGGGGATCGCTAAGGTCGCTAAATGGATTTAACTGACCCGCTGAAGGGCGTTCAATCCGGCGGGTATAATTTAATTTCCACTCATGTATTTTTTTTATTTTTTTTAATAAATAAAAGCCGGGGAAAAAATCAAAACGCTGGTAACCAACCGGAACTTTGGTATAGCGTAATTCACCGTCGGCAATGGTTTGCTCAATACGGGTGCCGGCCTGATAGCCGAAACTTTTATAAATTCCTGTAAAATTAAAATATCCCGCATTGATAATTTCGGAATAAAAAAACCGGTTTGATAAGGTGCTGTCCAATTTCCATTCCTCTGAAATTGGTTGCACTTTGCTTATCCGCATTTCATTATCATACTGGCGATAGGCCACTTTTAAGCCGGTTTCAATTTTTCGTTCTTTGGTTAATGGTAACACATAATCCGATTGAAGCATCAGGTTTTGGGTGTATGATTTACTACGGTTTTGCCTTTTATCTGAAATGCTATCTGAAGGAATATAATTTGAAAGCGTGTATTGATTTTGGCCATTTAAGGTATTGGTATCGGCATTGTTGGTATAATTGCCCGAAATGCTGAATTCCTTCTGTGGTTTTATAAATGTTTTACGATATTGGGTATTTATATTATAAAACGTGTTTTGGCTATTGATATCATTATAACGGGCAAACTTGGCCGAGGGGTTTTTAAAAATATCACTTTCAGAATAGTTAATCCATTCAGGTCTTTTATCACGCCCAAAAGTTCCCGACCCTGTAACTGAAAGAGTATTTAATTTATCAAAATAATAATCGGTACTCATACTTACCGATTGCGATAAACTTCTATTTCGTCCATTATTTTTAGTATTAAAATAATAGGTTGAATCTTCATAAATTATTTTTCTATCCAAATATCCATGCCATTGCATATTGTGATAACGCAAACCATACGTGGCGCTTAATCCCAATTTGCCTTTGTTATAACTAAGCCCGGCACTCACATTATACTTATCGCGGGTTCCGGCCTGCATATTTAAATTTCCGCTAATTCCTGCTTTTCGGTTTCGTTTTAAAATAATATTAATAATTCCGTTGCTTCCTTCGGCATCATATTTGGAAGACGGGTTGGTTATTACTTCAATTTTTTCAATGGTATTGGCCGGTATTTGATTGAGTATTGTTTGTAGATTAGCCCCGTTTATACCGGTTGGTTTTCCATTTATCAAAATCAAAACTCCTTCGGAACCTCTCATTTGAAGGCTGCCATTTTCATCAAGCGTAACATTGGGTAATTGTTGCAGGGCATCAATAGCACTGCCGCTTTGGCTAATAATACTTTTGTCAACCTGAAATGTTTTTTTATCAATATTATTTTCCAATAATCTTCTCTCAGCTTCAATTTGTACTTCATTCAGGTTTTGGCCTTTGTCGGTCAGTATAATATTTCCTAATGCTGCTGTTTGGTTTAATTCTGTTAAGGATACTTGAAGCCATTTTTCGGCGTAACCCATGGTAATAATGCGAACCAGATAATTATCTAACTTTAAATTTTCCACAATAAACTGCCCGGCCTCATTGGTAACCGCCCCGGCTATGTCACTGCTATCGGCAGCTTTTAATATATATATAGAAGCAAAATCCAAAGGTTGGTTTTTATCATCAAATACCGCACCGCGAATATTAGGAGTTTGTGCTATTGAGGAAACAATAAAGCTTAGTATAAAAATGAGTAATACGCTATGTCGCATGAAAAATAAGGCCGCGAATGTACTTAATTAACTTTTTATATAGGTAATGTCTGTCCGGTTCAAAGCCATATTTGTAGAATAAATGATCTATCGGTACTACACTTTGAAATATAAAAGCAGAATAAGAAATAAAACTAACAGGATATTATTTGAAAAAAAATCCATTTTCTATCCTTTATTTGTCTTTCGAAATTTCAAGCCAGCATGTGCTATTCCACCAGTATTGATAAAGAAATGAAAGATTTGGAAATTCATTTCAACCGAATGTTTAAAAAAGACAGAATTTATACTCCCATTCAAACCAATTTAGGTTTTATTCATAATTTTACTCCGATAATAAGCAATGATAATCCTGATTTTATTACTATGGCTCAATGGGGATTGATTCCCTTTTGGGCTAAGGATAAAGCCGTTCAAAAAAACACCCTGAATGCAAAAATTGAAACCCTATCCCAAAAACCATCCTTCAGAACGTATGTAAATAACCGCTGTTTAATAATAGCCGATGGATTTTATGAATGGCAATGGCTGGATGAAAAAGGGAAAAATAAAAAGAAATATTTGATAACAATTCCAAACAAGGAACTTTTTGCTTTTGCAGGTTTGTTTAGTGATTATACCGACAAATCTACAGGCGAAGTTATCAGAACCTACACCATGATTACCTCCGAAGCCAATGAATTGATGGCACAAATTCATAACACGAAAAAACGCATGCCCGTTATATTGCCCCCCGATTATGAAAACCCTTGGTTGAACAATGAACCGATTGAAGATTTTTGTAAAATTGAGATTGAGTTAAATGCCGTCAAAATTTAAAATTTTCTAATATTAAATCCTTACAGGATTTTGGTTTATTTGTATTGTTTTTCTACCAATATTTAATCCTAACGGGATTTTGATTGATTCCCATTTCGTAAAACTATGTCATTCGTACATTCGTAAAATTCGTATTTCGTAAAGCACCCTCATTCGTAAATTAGTACCATTCGTATTTCGTAAAACCCCCAAATTCGTATTTCGTAAAGC
>CAYHCM010000028.1:5180-34597 GCA_964355045.1 uncultured Chitinophaga sp.
CCCAAATTCGTATTTCGTAAAGCTCCTTGCCATCATTATTTGGAATTTAAAAACCGAACCACTAATATTGTCTAACTTTAATAAACAAAAAATTATGAATTTAGCAGAAATTAATTGGTTAGGCGTCCTGCTTGGAGCAGTTGCCGGTTTTGTTCTTGGTGCACTATGGTATGGCCCTTTATTTAGCAAACCATGGATGGCAGCCGTTGGTATTACTAAAGAAGATGCAAAAAAGACAAACATGTTAATGCTTATGGGTGGTTCCTTTGTTACCTATTTGGTATTAGGAACTATCATTGCAATCGTGTTAACTAAAACAGCACCCGATGGTATGAACTGGATGCATGGTGCAAAGGTTGGAGCTTTAATTGGTTTGGCAAGTGCGACCACGGTTTTTAATAATGCACTTTACGAAATGAAATCTTTCAAATTGATGCTTATTAATGGGGTATATGCAATGCTAAACGGTGCATTGATAGGTGGCGTTATAGGGGCATTTTAAGAGATTTACCCCCTTATTTTTAAAATTATTGAAATTTGAGTTCGCCGGATGCCACTTTGCTTCCGTTGCGTAATGAAACAGGTTTGTATAAAAAATGGAACTCATTCTTGATAAAATTTTTGAAAAAGAAAACTTCTCAATAATATCTCTATCAAAAGGCGAATATGAAAATTGTATTTTTAATGCCTGCGACTTTTCAAATTCTGACCTTTCGGAAATTAGATTTTTAGATTGTCAATTTTCAGGCTGTAATTTAAGTTTGGCAAAACTGGAAAAAACATCTTTACGAGAGGTGGTATTCAAGGATTGTAAAATGTTGGGGCTACTTTTTGAAACCTGTTATGAGTTTGGACTTAGCGTTAATTTTGAAAATTGCAATTTGAATCATTGTTCATTTTTTCAAAAAAAAATTAAAAAAACTTCATTTAAAAACACTCAACTTAACAATGTTGATTTTTCGGAATGCGATTTATCGGGTTCAATTTTTGATAATTGTGACTTATCACATGCAAAATTTGAAAATACCAATCTTGAAAAAGCCGATTTTCGTAATTCTTCCAATTATTCTATTGACCCAAATAGGAACCGGATAAAAAAAGCTAAATTTTCAATAATTGGAATTGCGGGTCTATTGGATAAGTATGATATTGATATTGAGAGTTAGTTTGAATTATGGAAGTTCGAATCGAAACATTGGCCGAAAAAAAATTGGTGGGAAACAGAATGGTTATGTCGCTGGCCCAAAATAAAACATATGAGCTATGGAAAAAATTTATGCCCCGGCGAATGGAAATAAAAAACTCGGTTGGCAATGAACTTTTTTCTTTACAGGTATTCAGCAACTCGTATTCTGATGTTTTTAACCCAAACACAGAATTTGAAAAATGGGCATCTGCAGAAGTTTCAGACTTTGACAGTATTCCGGATGGTATGGAAACCTTCGTGTTGCCAAGTGGTTTGTATTCCGTTTTTATTTATCGGGGTTCAAGTAAGGATACCAGGATTTTTCAATATATTTATAATGATTGGTTACCAAATTCTGTTTATAAATTAGATAACAGACCTCATTTTGAAATATTGGGAGAAAAATATTAAAATGATGACCCTGATTCGGAAGAAGAAATTTGGATACCTGTTAAACTGAAATGAACAGCTGTATTCAGTAAATTGTTCACTTTAATTTACAAATGCTCAGTAACAATATCGTTCAACCCAACCACACGTTTCATAAATGTATATTTCCCTTTCGAAAAATTATTTACCGGCCATCCACCCCATAGCACAATATTTCCCTGGCCGTCTTTATAATTATAAGTTGCTGTGGTTTCATCGTCAAATTCCCAAATCATGGTACTTCTTTCTTTCGAATTATCCATTTTTGGAATGGTTACTTTAACATTAATAAATTTGTGATAAATAGTTTGTTGCAACCAACCCTGGCCCACACCCAATATTGAAAGTACATCTGTTAATCCACCTGCAAGTGCGGTGGCTTGCAATTTTGCTTCTACAGTAAATCGAGTAGGATTTCCGGTTTCTACAAAAAATTCGCCGGTATTAAATCTGAAATTAGCATAATCAAATGCTTGTTTTATTTTGGCTGAGGCCGTAACCCATTTGCTTCCGCCATAAACGGTATAGGTAAACATGGGTCCTTGGGTACCAACCATTCCGTTATCATCAGTAAGTTGAAGTGCCGTAACCGGAAATGCAACTTTATTCAAAATATCCACATCATTTTCATCAGTAGCAGCTATCAATTCCCAAGTTCCCTGCATCAATACTTTGGTTGGAGGTTCTTCATCCATCATTTCGCAATTGTTTAAAAATAAAAGACAAGAAATAAAAATGGCACTGATAAAAAGTTTGCTCTTTTGCATGGTTATTTTTTTGCTTGGTTAAAACAGTTTGAATTTCAAAAATATATTAAATTTCTTTATACACAATTATTGAACCAATTATTTAAAAAATAGGAACATAATTTTAAAATTTAGTTGTGCTTACTGAACAGCCAAAATTACAAGAGAAGGCATTACTTTATTTATTAATAAATCCTAACAAACATATTATTGAATATCAAAGTCAAAATATCTACTTTTGCCGTCTTTAAAAAAATCGCACAATAATAATAACATATGAAAAATAAAGGTTTTGTACAAATATTTACAATCCTCCTCGCTATTGCCTGTATTTACCAGTTATCATTTACCTGGAAAACGAAGAGTGTAGAAAGAGATGCTGAAGCATGGTCCAAAAAAACCGGTAAACCCGAAGCAAGGTATCTTGATTCAATAGGCCCGATGACTGTTTTCAACATGCTTGGTATTATTAAATTTACCTACATGGAATGTAAGGAAAAAGAAATCGGTTTGGGATTGGACTTAAAAGGTGGTATGAACGTAACCATGGAAGTTTCGGTGCCTGATATCGTAAAGGGATTATCCAACAATCCCGACGACCCAAAATTTAAAACCGCATTGGCGAATGCCCAGAAAATGTTTGATGGTTCGGAAGATTTTATTGACCTGTTTAAAAGGGAATGGGAAAGGATAGCCCCCAACCAAAAGCTTGCACCATTATTTACGAGTAAGGAATTAAAAGATGAACTCCCCTATGATGCAGCAAATGAAAAAGTATATGCCTGGTTAAAAGTTCAGGACAAGCAATCGGTTTCACGGGCATACCAAATCATCAATCAACGTATTGACCAATTTGGTGTGGTACAACCCAACGTGCAGGAACTTGGCAACGGTCGAATTTTGGTAGAATTACCGGGGGTTGACGATCCAAAACGTGTAAGGAATATTTTACAAAGTTCGGCAAAACTTGAATTTTGGAACACATATCATAATTATGAAGCTTACAAATTTTTAGAAAATGCCAATGAAGTTATTAAAAATAAATTGGCTGCTGCCGAATTATTAAAAAAAGGAGGAGATCCAAAAGATTCAACCAAACCGGCAAATAAATTAACGGGTGTAGCTGATACTAAAGCTACTACTGATACTTTAAAAGCCAAACCGGATTCGGCAGGAACCTTGGCTAAAGCATCAAATAAATCGGATAGTGCTAAAAAAACTCCTGAGCAATTACAAAAAGATAATCCTATTCTGAGTTTAATATATCCAAACACTGTTCAGGAAGGTGAAACTCAGAAATGGGCTGAGGGTGCAGGAATTGGTTTTGTAGCTACTAAGGATATCGAAAAACTGCAAAAATATTTTGATGATACTATGGTTAAAGCCGTTTTACCACCCAATTTAAGATTGAAATGGAGTTTTAAACCAACGGATAAAAACAGAGCCTATTTTATGCTTTATGCCGTAAAAGCAGGACGCAACGGAGAGCCGGCATTACCCGGTGAAGTAGTTACAAGTGCACGTAAGCAGGTAAGTCAGGATGGTGAAATAGGGGTTTCAATGACCATGAGTCCTGAAGGGGCTAACGATTGGAAACGCATTACAGCACAAGCTGCGCCAACTACCGATGCCATTGCCATCATGCTGGATGATAAAATATATTCGGCTCCAACTGTTCGAAATGAAATAGCCAATGGTATGTCTGAAATATCAGGTGGATTTGACGATCGCGAAGCCGAGGATTTGGCCAATATTCTAAAAGCAGGTAAATTGCCTGCCCCTACCCGCATTGTTGAAGAAAGTGTAGTAGGGCCTACCCTTGGAGAATCAGCACGAAAGGCCGGAATATTATCTTTAATTATTGGCTTTTTTGCGGTAATTATTTTTGTATTCCTTTATTATGGTCGCGGTGCATGGTATGGTGTAATAGCCTTGGTTATAAACCTTTTCTTTTTAGTATCTATTATGGCGGGCTTTAATGCTGCCTTAACACTACCGGGCCTTGCAGGTTTGGTCTTAACAATGGGTATGGCACTCGATTGCAACGTACTTATAAATGAACGAATAAAGGAGGAATTGGAAAATGGAAAGAACTATGCCAATGCTGTAACTATTGGTTATAAACAGGCATTTTCGGCCATCTTCGACTCACATGTTACACAACTTATTGCCGCTATAATTATGGCATATTTTGGTTCCGGGCCGGTAAAAGGTTTTGCGGTTGTGCTTATCATTGGTATTTTCACATCCATGTTCACAGGTATTTTAATCTCACGTTTAATTAATGAATGGGATATGCACCGTGGTCATGAATGTACGTTTAAAACCAATCTTTTCAGAGCAATAAACAAACGGAAGATTTACAACTTTATGGGTCAGCGACGAATATTTTATATCGTATCGTCCATCGTTATTATTATTGGAATTATAAGTATGTATTACAAAGGATTTAGCACCGGTATAGATTTTAAAGGAGGTTGGACATATACTATTCAGTTTAAAGGCGATGTAAAATCCGACGATATAAAAATTGCTCTTAACAAAGTTATTCAGGAAAACGTGGAGGTAAAAACATATGGAACCAATAATCAATTTAGAGTAACTACGGCTTACAAAATAAATGATAAAGATGCTGAAGTTGCCGAACAGGTTGAAGATACGGTATTAAAAGGATTAAAAGATTTTAACATCAAAAAAGCTGATATTCTTTCATCAAGCAAAATAGGACCTACCATAGCGGCTGATGTTAAACGGAATTCATTTATTGCCGTAATACTGGCAGTAATTGGTATCTTTTTATATATAGTTCTCCGTTTTAGAAAATTAGAATTTGGTATGGGTGGTGCCATTTCATTAATACATGACGTTTTAGTTATATTAACTCTGTTCACGGTGTTCTGGGGAATTTTACCATTTCCAATGGATGTGGATCAGGCCTTTATAGCAGCATTGCTTACCGTGCTTGGTTATTCTATTAACGACACCGTGGTGGTATTCGACCGTATAAGGGAATTTCTTGGTATTAATAAATATGATGATCAGGGGGAAGTAATTAACGGTGCTGTAAACCAAACCTTAAGCAGAACTATTGTAACCGCTATCTGTACAATAATTACCTTGCTCATGTTATTTTTATTTGGTGGCGAAGGCCTAAAAGGATTTACATTCGCCTTATTAATGGGTATAATCGTAGGTACTTACTCTTCCATATTTATAGCTTCTTCAATTGCTGTTGATTTTGGAATCAGAAAATCCAAAAAGATAAATTAAAAAATTTGTTATCTATTAAAAAAAGCCCCGATTATTTGGGGCTTTTTTTATTCAATGCTTTATGAACAAAGCACTTTTGTAATCCAACAATATTTATTCATTCCTGATCCTTTCTGAAACCTTGTCAATTAATCCTGTTTTAACGATAATGCAGGAAGCTGAAGTCTGTTTTAAAAATTACTTTTGCAACCCAATAAAACTAATATGAAATTCCCATGAGCAAAATTGTACACCGAACACGAATTAAATATGGGCATTCCCCCGAAAAAACGGGGCAAGCTATATGACCTTAGTTTAAAAAATAAAAATTAATTACATATGAAATACCCCCTTTCTACTTTTCTGCTTTTTCTGCAATATACCTTATTTGCCCAATATCCAATTGTAACTATTGATAACAAAACCTATGGTCCAAACGAACCTTCCATTTATATTAACCCGGTCAATCCTGCCCAGATAGTGGCCGGAAGCAATATTCACAACCATTATGTATCAAATGATACAGGTAAAACCTGGGAGATTAAAACGTTAAAATCAAGCTTTGGGGTATATGGTGATCCTGTGATTTATGCCGATGAATATGGTAATTTTTATTTTTGCCATCTTTCAGCTACTAAAACCAAAAAATATCCTAACTGGATTGACCGAATTGTTATTCAAAAAAGTGATGATGGCGGCCTTAATTTTTCGGACGGAACGACTGCCGGACATAATGGTGACAAGGAACAGGACAAACATTGGATTGTAAAAGATGAATCCAGTTTGTTGCACAGCGATAATATTTATTTAAGCTGGACCGAGTTTGATAAATATGGAAGTAAAGACACCAACGACCGTTCGCGGATACGTTTTGCCCGTTCGGTTGACGGAGCCGCAAGTTTTGAAGATGCAATTACCATAAGCGATACAACCGGCGATTGTTTGGATGATGACAATACCTTGGAAGGAGCAACACCGGCCATAGGAAAAAACGGAGAAGTATATGTGGCATGGGGTGGCTATGGTAAAATTTATTTTGATAAATCAACAGATGGAGGAAGAACCTGGGGAAAAGACAGAATAATTGCTACACAAGACGATGGCTGGGCTTTGGACTTTGACCAGATTTACCGAAGCAACGGATTGCCATTTTTGGTATCTGACCACAGCAAAGGAAAATACAAAAACCGGCTGTATTTACTCTGGGGTGAAAGCCTTCCCGGTATTGGTGGTGAAATTAAATTGAAATACAGCGACAACGGTGGTGATAGCTGGAGCGAAGAAATAACCGTAAACTCAAGTTCTGTTGGCGATCAGTTTATGCCACATATTGCCATTGACCAAAGCGATGGCATGGTGTATGTGGTTTTTTATGACCGAAGGAATTCAGCATCCAATATTTTGATGGATGTGTATGTGGCATATAGCGAAGATGGCGGCCAAACGTTTACCAACAAACTTATAACTCCCCAGCCAATTATTCCTCCCGGAAAGGATGTTTTCTTCGGCGACTACAATGGTATTGCGGCCCATGCAGGTATTGTAAGGCCAATCTGGACAGGCACAGATGAAAGCCTTCAGGGGAAATTGACCATACAAACTGCTTTGCTTACCAAAGATATATTAAAAACTAAAAATCAGATTTTAAACGATACTTTGTTTTTTAAATATTTTAAAGGCGAAACGGATAATACTTTTGTGTTATATTCACAAAAGGAGGTTTTATATTTTATAAAATTAAAAGTAAAAAGACACTCTTATTCCTTATTTAAAAAAAAATATAAAACCTTTGGTATCATTAATCAAAAGGGTACAGACCATTTACTCTACAAAAATCAGATTGCTTCTTTAAATACAATTAAAGGAAAAAAAGTTAAACTAAAAATGCACCTAAAAGGAAAGGATTTTGATGTGAGGTATAATGCGAATTTGTGAAATATGATTTGAATGAATTGTATCAAAATTGATTAAATTATCGCATTTTGATTTTCGCTAAACAATCAATAATAAAATAAATGTTTACTTTTGTCTTATCAAAATATTTGATGTGTTGAAATAAAAATCAAATTATAGAGAAATGAAATTTGTAGATGTAACCAATGATATTGCCTTTCGCAAAATATTCGGAAATGAGAACAAAAAAATTTCATTAATTTCTTTTCTGAATGCTGTTATTAATTTTCCCGGTGGGAATAAAATAACGGAAGTTGACATTTTAAATCCTTATCAACTGCCTAAATTATCAGGAGGTAGATCGACCATTGTTGATGTAAAAGCCAAAGACAAAAACGGAAATACATTTATTGTAGAGATGCAAATTGCCGAATCAGAATTTTTTCATAAGCGAATTTTATATTACACTTCTCAAAGCTATACCAGTCAAATTGAAAAAGGAAGGGAATATAACAGATTAAATCCGGCCTATTTTATTGGAATTTTGGAGTTTGAAGTTGGTAAAAATCCGAATTATTTGAGTTGTCATAAAGTATTGGATGTAGAAACCAATGAACAAATTATTCAAGATATGGAATTTAATTTTATAGAACTTCCAAAATTTAATAAGTCCTTGAATGAGCTTGAAAGTAGTATTGACCAATGGACTTATTTTATTAAAAACGCTGAAAATTTGAATGTGATACCAGAAAATGTGCATGATGAAGGTTTGAAAGAAGCCTATTTGGAAGCAGATAAATACAATTGGACACAAGCAGAATTGGATGATTATTTAAGAGCTAGCATTAAAGAAGGAGACGAAATTGGTGTAATTGAACTGGCTAAGAAAAAGGGAATACAGATTGGGCTCAAGATGTTAGAAGACGAAAAATTGAAAATCGTGCAATATGAAATATTGAAAATCGCAAAACAACTAAAGAGTAATGGAGTAAACATTGAAATAATAATAAAATCAACAGGTTTGACAAAAGAGGAAATTGAAAAGTTGTGAGCAAATGCTAAATACATATCCTGAACTAGTGTAGCTATTTGTTAATTTCTTTCCAGCCGAGTCTCCCATGAGCAAAGGAATTAGAGTTGAGGGGACTCGGCGGTACTAAATGAAAGCCTCAGCTATTTTCAAATCTCCAAATCCCCCTACCTCATCACCATCCACTTAAACAACTGCTTATACGTCGGTTTTTTGCCCATGGTTAATATTCCTATTTTATAAATCCGTCCGGCAAGCCAGGTAAAGAGGATAAAGGTTAAGATTAAGGTTATCATAGATACTACCAATTGCCAGCCCGGTGGATTAAAAGGCAAACGAACCATCATAATAATGGGAGAAGTTAATGGAAATATGGACATAAAAGTAGCCATAGACCCATGAGGGTCGGAAGCTAAAATTGAAAAACTGGAGGCAAAACTGATAATCAACGGCAACGTAACCGGCAACATAAATTGTTGGGTATCTGCTTCGCTGTCAACGGCTGAACCAATGGCTGCAAACATGGAGCTATAGAGCAAATACCCGAACAAAAAGTAGAAAACAAAAATAGCAATATAAAACCCAAAATTTAAGTTGAAGAAGGCTTCAATAATTGGATTAATGGCCTGTATTTGATTTCCGCCTTGCGGAAGGTCATTTGATACATCTCCCATCTGCGAGGCAAAAAAGACGGAAATAATTCCTGTTAAAACTCCACTCAATACTATCCAAATCAAAAATTGGGTAAGACCAACCATGGCTATTCCCAATATTTTTCCCATCATCAGTTGAAAAGGCTTAACAGATGAAATAATAATTTCAACAATCCGGTTGGTTTTTTCTTCCATTACCCCTCGCATTACCTGAACGCCGTATAAAAAAATAAAAAGATAAATCATAAACGCAAAAGCAGCCCCAAGTCCATAATTTAATTCGGCTCTTGAGTTTACCAATTCACCGGCTTCGCCAATTTCCTGAGTCTTTATTTTCACCTCTACTTTAAGGCTATCCAAAAACGATTGCCTTAACCCTTTTTGCATTAACTTTTGATTTTTTCCCGAAATCTCGATTGCGTTTGTCAACTTATTTTGCAAATCCAGAGTAGCCGATTCCTTGGACTTGAAAATAATTTCTTTTGGATTATCAAGTGTAAAATCCTTTGGAATTACCAGCCATCCGTAGATATCCAATCCCAAATCAGACGTATCATTTTCTGTAAAAACAAGATTCACTTTCTCAGGATTTTCCAAATTATTTTTAAACAAACCGCTGTTATCAACCACCGCTATGGTTCTGGTTTTTTCGCCTGTTACCTGATTTACGGCCAAACCAATGATTACTCCATAAAACAAAGCAATAAGCACCGGCCCCAAAATGGTCATTACAATAAATGTCTTTTTTGTAACGCGGCTCAAATACTCGCGTTTTGTTATAAGCCAAATTTTATGCATGGTTTACCTCCTTTACTTTATCAATAAAAATTTGATGAATGGTTGGCACCACTTCTTTGAACGACCAAATGTTCACCTCATTGGCCAGGCGTTTTATGATTTCAGCCCTGTTTATATTTTCCACTTTAAACACAAGTTTTGTATGTCCTTCCTCCGTTGGTTCTTCACTTATACTTTCAACCCAGTTAGGAACATTACCTTCAAATACCAACTCAAACAGATTTTTGCTGTTTTGTTTTTTAATCTCCTTTACGCCGCCATCCAATATTTTTTTTGATTTATTTAATAAACAAATATGGTCGCAAATTTCCTCAACACTTTCCATGCGATGCGTGCTGTAAAGTATGGTGGTTCCCTGTGCTTTCATTGCTTTTATTTCATTTTTTATTATATCGGCATTTATGGGGTCAAAACCTGTAAACGGTTCATCTAAAATTAAAAGTTTTGGCCGATGAAGAACCGTAATAATAAATTGCACTTTTTGTTGCATGCCTTTGCTCAGTTCCTCCACTTTTTTATTTTTCCATTCTTTCAGGTCAAATTTTACAAGCCATTCTTCTGATCTTTTTTTAGCCTCGGCTAATGTTAACCCTTTGAGTTGACCAAAATAAATCATCTGATCCCAAACCTTTTGTTTTTTATACAAGCCCCTTTCTTCGGGCAGGTAACCTATTTTATAAATGTGGTTTGGATTTAGGGGCTCATTTTCAAAATTTATGATGCCGGTATCGGGGGCCGTTATCTGATTAATGATTCGTATAAGGGATGTTTTGCCGGCACCATTTGGGCCAAGCAATCCATAGATGCTACCTTCAGGAACTGATAAGCTGACATGGTCCAAGGCTTTATGGGTTTCGTAAAATTTGGAGACTTGGTTTATTTCGAGGAGAGGCATCTTTTATTTTTGGTTAAATTTAGTTGGAATGGTGATTGGTTTTTGAGTGATTAATTTATAATAAGACTGACTTTTTTATAAAAAATCCCCCTACCCCCTTTATAAAGGGGGAATTTCACCCGATAATATTGTTTAATATTGAAAATATTTCATCGTTTATTTTGTTTTTAAAAAAAGGTATCAGCGAAAATATTCTAAAGGTTTTATTTCAAATTTTGGATTGTATGAGTGCAATAATTTAATCGTTTAAATTTCTTCTGCCGTAATTCCCAAGTCTTCATCCTCCTTTGGCGGACCAAATTACTTTACCACCACCTCAAACACTTTCACATCACCGGCAAATCCTTCCAATCTATCGCCAATGCTTATTTTTCCTACACCTTCGGGTGTGCCTGTAAAAAATAAATCACCAATTTTTAGAGTAAAAAATTGCGAACTGTATTCAATCACCTTCTCAATCGGAAATATCATATTAGCTGTATTTCCTTTTTGAACAATCTCCTCGTTTTTGACCAAATGGAAGGAAATATTATGAACATCTACACCGGCAACAGGCAAAAAATCACCAACCACGGCACTTTGGTCAAACGACTTTGAAATTTCCCAGGGCAAGCCTTTTGATTTTTGATTGTCCTGAAGGTCGCGGGCAGTAAAATCAATCCCCACGGTGTATTCCGTAAAATATTTATGGGCAAATTTTGCCTCAATATGCCGTCCGATTTTTTTAATTCTAAAAACAATTTCAGTTTCGTAATGAATATTTTCCGAAAAATTGGGATGGAAAAAAGGTTCCCCTTTGCGAAGTAACGCCGAATCGGGTTTCATAAATAAGACCGGTTCGGTTGGCAAGGCATTATTCAGTTCCTTGGCATGTTCGGCATAATTACGGCCAACACAGATTATTTTCATTTTTCAAAGGTAATTTGAAGATTTGGAAATTTGAACATTTGGAAATGCCTGCCTTTAAAAACTTTTTTTTTGATTTGCGAATTCCAACTAACCTATAGTTTCAGAAATATATTACACTAATCTAATTTAAATTCTTCCAATCATTTTACACCCAAATTCAAATCTCTAAATCATTTATCTTCGCAGCCAATGTTCGACCCCAACGTTGTTATCCATGCTTACACTCAGGGCTATTTCCCGATGGCGCATCCGGATGAGGGCAATGATATTTTTTGGCATTTGCCTGAAAACAGGGGGATTATTCCTTTGGATAACCGCTTTAATATAAATAAAAACTTAGCCCGGCTTTACAAAAAAGGAAAATTTGAACTAAAACAAAATCATGATTTTGAAGCCGTAATTTGGAACTGTTCACAGCGGGATGATACCTGGATTTCTCAAGAAATTATTGAAATCTATTGCCAATTGAACGAAAGAGGGGTGGCCCATAGTTTCGAAACCTGGCTCGATGGAAAATTAGTCGGCGGCCTTTATGGCCTGGCTATTGGCAAGGTTTTTTTTGGTGAAAGTATGTTTCATACCGTTACGGATGCATCCAAAATTGCATTGATTTATCTGGTCGAAACCCTCCGAAAAAAAGGTTTCAAATTATTAGACAGTCAATATCTGAACGATCACATAAAACAATTTGGGGCTTATGAAATAAGCCATGATGACTATTTGAAATTATTGTATGAAGCTTTGGGATAGAACGAAAGATTTGACAACTTTTAAAAAGTTGTCAAATCTTTTTGAATCCAAATAAAAAACTTTTCGTTTGAGAATTGACAACTTTTTAAAAGTTGTCAATTCTGATAAAACAAAATTGTTATTTTTGAACCTTCATGTCGAAAAAGAAAAATCAACCTCATCCAATTCCTAATAAACCTCAGGCTGCGCCAAAGGCCAAAGGCCCCAAGCTTCCTTTAAAAATAAGAATTATAAATTTTTTTAAAGCCAAAAGGGTCTTTTTTATAACCGAACCTCTGGCTTCTTTAAAAAATGAAGAGTTCAAAAATACGTGGTGGAACGGGCAGCATCCCTTTTACCGCCTCATATTTGCATCCTTAGTTTTTCTGGCTTTCGTTTTTATTCCTTACCTCAGTTTTGATTATGGAATTACCTGGGATGAATATGAAGATATTGGATATTTTAATGAAGTGTTGGCTTATTATACTTCCTTTGGCGAGGATAAACGCTGCCTCGATATTGCAGGAACTTTGCCAGGCCATGAAGTAAAAACAACCCTTATACAGCATTTGGTAAATTACGGCCCATTTGTAAATCTTAGCAGCGCATTTGCTTTTAAATTTTTATCGCCATTTGGTTTGTATGAAACCCGCCATTTGATGGTTTCTGTTTTTGCCTGCATAGGCTTGTTGTTTACAGGTCTTTTGGCCAAAAGGCTTGGCAACTGGCAAACCGGAGTTATTGCTTTTTTATTTATTTTATTAACTCCCACCATTTTTGGGCACGGAATGAACAACCAAAAGGATATTCCTTTTTTGGCTTTTTATGTGGCATCGCTTTATTTCATTATTAAATTTTTGGAAGAAATGCCGGCCCCAACAAAAGGAACCTGGGTAAAATTAGCCATAAGTATGGGAATTTTAATGAGCATTCGTGTGGGGGGATTGCTTGTTTTTGCCTACCTGTTAATGTTTACAGGAATTCTTTTTCTTTGGAATGTTTACAAAAAAAATCATGCCTTTGATGGTAAAAGCATTTGGCTTTATTTTAAAAAACTTTTAAAACCTACATTATTGGGTTATGCAGTTGGCGTTATATTTTGGCCGGCAGCTTTAGCTGATCCTTTAAAGCACCCGCTTAATGCATTAAAGAATTTTGAAAAATTTAGTTTGGTACATATTTATGAAATATTTGAAGGCAAAAAATACTATATGAAAGATTTCCCATGGTATTATGAGCCTAAAAGTATGCTTATTACTATTCCATTATTTGTGTTGGCAGGTTTAGCTATTGCTCTGCTTTTATCAGCTATCAACTATAAAAAAATAAAAGTTTGGCATATTGGAATATTGCTGTTTGCCACGGCTTTCCCGATTTTTTATGTTATTTATAAAAAATCAGCCTTGTACAGCAGTTGGCGGCATTTATTATTTATTTATCCCACAGTGGTGGTTATGGCAGCATTGGGCTGGCAGCGACTCATTCATTTAATAAATCCAAAATATTTGAGATGGATTCCTGTGGGTATTTTACTTTTATTGGTGGGTAATGTGGGAGTGTGGATGGTAAAAAATCATCCGTATCAATACCTTTATTATAATGAAACAGTTGGCGGGGTAAAAGGTGCCTATGGATATTATGAAACCGACTATTGGTGCCAAAGCCCCCGAGCTGCCATGGAATGGCTTTTGGAACACGAAAATTTAAAAGACACAAAAAAACGGGTGCTTGTGGCCAGCAATAATGAAAGCCACAGCATGAGCTACTATGCCGAGAAACAAACCGACAGCATTACCATAGTGTGGTGCCGCGATTTTGAATGGGATGAGAAAAATTGGGAATATGGCATTTTTACCACCCGAACCTTAAGCCATACCCAGCTTACAAACGGCTATTTCCCTATAAAAGGAACCATTCATAAAATAATGGTTGATGGTGTACCAATAGCTGCTATTGTAAAAAGAGAAAATTTTGATTTTTATTATGCCGATTTACTTAAAAGTAAAAATAAATTTGATACTGCTTTGCTCCACTATCAAAAAGCGGCCTTATATGCTCCCCTGAATGAAGGGCCTTATCGCGAAATGGGATTTATAAAAATGGCACAGAAAAAATATAACCAAGCCAAACCTTATTTAAATAAATCCATCCAATTATGCCCCGAAAATTTTTATTCCTATATGTGGTATGGTTATTTGTATCAGGAATTAAAAAATAATGACTCGGCTGAATATTGCTTTACAAAAGCAATAAAATTTAAAGAAAATATGAGTCAGGCATGGGAAGGGCTTGGAACAATAGCATTGGATAGAAAGGATGGTTATGATGCCCGGAAAAAATTAACCAAAGCTTTGTTATATGGCAGCCAAACTGAATATACCTATTATAAAATGGGACTAACGCATGAATTGCTGAATTATCCCGATTCGGCACTGATGTATTATTACAGGGCTACCCAAATTAATCCAAAATTTCCTTATCCTTACAAGGCAATGGGCATTATTCTTCAAAAGCAAAACAATCCTGAAGCAGCACAATATTTAAATCAGGCAAGGGCACTTGGATTGCCATAAACAGGTAATAAGTTAACAAATTATTTTTTTATCAAACCCTTTGGTAAAATTTATTTAGGTTTAATCCGAAAAATATATTTTTTTTACATAACTTTTTACCAGGTCGAAGCGTCTTTTAATAAAATGCGGTCCTTTCTTTTCATATTGCTTTCAATTATCCCTTTTTTGAATATATGGGCATCGCATATTGTTGGAGGAGATTTCTATTATCAATATCGCGGCGGAGATGATTACCGTATAACTTTGAAACTTTATGTTGACTGTGAAAACGGAAACCCCGATGCCATTGCAGGGGATTTATATGGAATTATAGGAATTTTTGACGGTGACAATAATGATTTTTTATATAAAGTTGAAAATATAAGAAGCGGGCCGGTTCATTTAAACGGGGTAACTTATAAATGTATTGAAAATCCGGGAGGTGTATGTGTGGATCAATATACCTACGTTTATGACCTTAATTTACCTCCGCGCAAAGGCGGTTATATTGTTGCTTTTCAACGCTGCTGCCGAAATTACACTATTAAAAATATTAATAATTCAAACAGAACCGGGGCTACCTATTGGGTGCATATTCCCGATAGAAGTATTATAAAAACTGATAATAGCCCCATTTTTAAAAAATTCCCTCCCATCTATATCTGCTATGGTTTTCCGCTTGTATTTGACCATTCGGCTACTGATGCTGATGGCGATTCATTGAGTTATGAATTATACCACCCCTATTTAGGCGGTGACGAATCAAGTACCGGTGCTAGGCCTGATCCTCCTACAAATCCCCCTTTTAGTCATATTATTTGGGGCTCGGGTTATTCAACCCAATATCCTATGCGGGGCAATCCTGCACTTGCCATTGATGAAGTTACAGGCGAACTTAGTGTAACTCCAATTGAATTCGGGCAATTTGTAATCGGTGTTAAAGTAAAAGAATGGCGAAATGGAGTTTTAATAGGCGAAACCCTGCGTGACTACCAATTTAATATTGTGAACTGTCAGGCGGTAGCCGTGGCATTTTTCAAAACTGAAATATGGTGCTCAGATACTGTTAAATTTTTTGATAAAAGTATAGGGGCTACTTCTGTCTCTTGGGATTTTGGTGATCCGGCTTCGGGAATTACCAATAATACCAGCACCGCTAAAAATCCAATACACGTTTTTACACGGGGCGGAGATTATATTGTAAAACAAAAAGCCTGGAATCCTGCCTGTGATGATGAATATTCCTTAAAAGTAAAAGTGAGAATTAAAAAAGGTTTTGATTTGGGAAAAGACAAAATATATTGCGTGCCTTTTAAACATCAGCTTTACGTACCATGGAACGATTACACTTCCATACTTTGGTCAACCGGAGATAAAACTTCCTCAATATCTGTCCAAAAACCTGGCCAATATTGGGTTGTAGCTACCTATGGATTGTGTGTTATTCGCGATACAATTAATATTGGTTACGACCCCATTTCGTTTACTCCGCTTCGCGATTCTTTATTTTGTGATAAGGTAGATGCAACCCTTGAAATTAAAAACCGTTCAGCAAAAGCAAAGATATTATGGAGTATTGGCGATACAAGTGTCAAAGTTAGAATTGTAAAAGAGGGTACTTATTCTGTAAGGCTTTATAATAATAACTGCGCCAAAAATGATACCTTTAATTTGGTATTAGCCAAAATTACCCCGAACCTGGGACCCAATTTATTTATCTGTAATGATTTTTCTCAAACGTTTGATGCAGGAATAATACAACAAGGTGCCAATTATTTATGGAACGATGGTTCAAATGGCAGAACTTTTACAACTACAGTACCTGGTAAATATTGGGTTACAACCTCCTTGCAACATTGTTCAAAAACTGATACAGTAATAATTACCAATTCAAAGGTTAATCTTGAAATAGGTCCTGACCGTCATTTTTGCGATTCAGTACGAATATTGGTGGATGCCGGGCCCGGAAATCCGGGTACTCCTACTTTTTATGCCTGGAGCAACGGCGATATTACCCAACAGTCGTTTATTAAATCAGAAGGAAAATATTGGGTTACAAAATCAGATAATTTTGGATGCACCAATTCAGATACCATTCAATTTTATATGACCTTATCTCCCAAAATAACCATCGGAAAAGATACGACTATATGTTTACGAACCCCCATTCCCCTTTCACCCGGCAAGGGTTATAATACTTATGAATGGGATGATGGAAGTCGTAATGTTATTCGTTATACAGAATTAGCCGGAAAATTTTATGTTACCGTAAGCGATGAAGCAGGTTGCAAAGGTTCAGACACTATTGAAATAAAAACCGACCCCAATAAATTACCAAATACAGTTTATATTCCCAATGCCTTTACACCCAATGGCGATGGACTTAATGACTTATTTCCGTTTGAAACCCCTGTATTGCAAGCCGATTATAATTTAAAAGTATTTACCCGCTGGGGCGAAAAAATTTATGATACCAAAGATACCCGCAATCCATGGGACGGTACTTCAGCTAAAAACCCTGACCAATTAGATGCCTATATTTGGGTGGTAACCTACAAAGGCTGTGATGGCAATCGTCATACCGACAAAGGAACTGTAATAGTTTTGAGGTAAATATTCCCTTCTTTTCTATATCTCCTTTTATTCCTTAATTTGTATAACAAATATGAAAATAAAACTAAATGTGTTAATCCTTGGATTATGCCTGCAAACTGTATCATTTGCTGGAACACCCCAAAAAAATTGTTTAAAAAAATTACATGCCGAATCGTATCAGATTAATGTATTTACCAACCAATATTATGTTCCCTTCGTTGGAATGGGGGCCATTTTTACAGCCAAATATCATCCCGGTATTTCAGTTGGTTTTATAAAAAATATTAAGAAAAAAGAAAAAACCGCTTTTTATTATGATGCCCGCGTGGGTATTTATCATCACCGCTTTATTCAAACAGGGGTTCAGCTTTATGGCGATTTGGGGTACCGGTTTACACTTCCCAAAAAGTTTTTTATAGCCGGCGAATTTGGATTGGGATATCTCCATGCCATCATTCATCAAACCAGATTTAAGGCCGATGATAATGGAAATTAC
This sequence comes from uncultured Chitinophaga sp., assembly GCA_964355045.1. GTDB lineage: Bacteria > Bacteroidota > Bacteroidia > NS11-12g > UBA9320 > JABWCE01. The sequence continues at coordinate 23,341 of CAYHCM010000028.1, forward strand.
ACCAAAGTAAAAAACTTTGGAAAGCCGCAAATGATGGTTGGTATAGGAATTAAAGCCGGTAAACAAATTACAGTTTTTAAAAAAACCGGACGCCTTTTTATAAACTATCAGCCCTGGTTTCAGTTTCCTTTTATTAAATCGTATGTGCCTTTGTTGCCAAACAATTCTTTACATCTTGGTTTTGATTTAATCCTTAAATAAACGTATGAAACTATCACCAAAAAACCCAATTCAACTCTATACCTTTCTACTATCTGCTTTTCTACTTTTCTACTCAATTGGTTGCAAAAAAGCTGAAGTAGGCAAAACAGGCGATTGTTCAAATATTACCAATCCAAACCCCGGGCACCCCAAAGGTGCCGCCTTGCAAGCCATTATTGATAAATATATTAAAAAAGGATTACCCGGAATTTCACTTATGGTAAGCAACAGCGATGGTGCATGGGTTGGTGTAGGTGGATACTCAAGCCTGGATGATCAAATAAAATACAAACCCTGTCATATTTCAAAAATTGCAAGCATTACCAAGTTTATGGTGGGCACTTTGGTTTTTAAACTGATGGAAGATTCCATCAATTTCCATTTAAGCTATTTGGATTTAAACAAACCCATAAGCACATGGATTGATAAAAAAATATTAGAAAAAATAGAAAACGGCATGGAAGCCACCCTGAGGCAATGTATGAACCATGAATCAGGTATATATGATATTATCAGTGATGGCGATTTTTATCTTGGAGTATTAAACAATCCCAATAAACACTGGACACAGGAAGAATTATTAGAATTTGTGTATGGCAAAAAAGCAGCATTTAAAACCGGTGACACCGCCGAATATTCAAATACCAATACATTATTGGTAAGCATGGTTATTGAAAAAGCAACCGGAAAACCACACGGACAATTGATGCGTGAAAAACTTTGGACACCGCTTGGTATGAGCGAAACTTATTATCAGGGTCGGGAGAATCTTCCTGATTATGTAGCTCAGGGCTATTATGATTTGTATAATAAAAAACAATTGACCAATGTATCAAATATCCTTCCGGGAAGCGGAAATGGCTATGGTGGTGTGTTTTCAAACGTATATGATATGCAAAAATTTATTGAGGGAGTTTTGATTAATAAAACCGTTTTGAGCGCTAAATCTCTTAGCATAATGCAGGTTTACGGCCCACCCGATCAAATAAACAATTACGGAGTTGGGATAATGAAAAAATTTAATGACCGGGGAGTTAATTTTGGCTTGGGTCATTCAGGCCGCGATTTGGGCTACAGTGCCGATTTGTTTTATTTCCCTGCTAAAAATTTTACCACTAACTTTTTTGTCAATTACGGTACCGATTCCGAAAGTTTTTTAAAACAAACGTTTAAGGATTTTGAGAATGAAGTGATTGATGAGATGTTGAAATAAAAATTTTTATTAATTTGCAACATTAAAATAAAAGCAATTTTTTCTTTTAAAATTTAACCCATTTAAAAAAATAGATTAAAAATAGTTACCCATATGAATAGACTTTTAATTTTAACTGGTTTTATATTTTTATTAGGGTGTAAAGATTCTGTTCCTGAAGACATTCCGGCTCCAATATATTTTCCGAATTTAACCACACTTTCAGTGACCGATGTTAGTGAAGCCACTGCATCAGGTGGAGGCCATGTAACCTATGATGGTGGCTCATTTGTAAGTGAAAGAGGTGTATGCTGGGGCACCTATGATTATCCGACACTTTCCAACAATAAAACCATTATGGGTAATGACACGGGTCGTTTTACAGGCCTTATAACCGGTTTGGTTAAAAATACTAAATATTATTTAAGGGCCTATGCTATAAATAGTAAAGGAGTAACATACGGTAATCAGGTAAGTTTTACTACTGTTGAATTACTTTACATCCCTAAACTCACAACTCTTATGGCAACTAATATTACAGAAAACTCAGCCACCAGCGGTGGTCATATTACCTACGGGGGCATATACTATATTAATAACAGGGGTATTTGCTGGAGTACCCATAAAACCCCTACCATGGCCGATTATACTTACCCTGACGGCGTTGACACCGGACGTTTTGAAAGTCAAATAGGTGGCTTAACAGAAAAAACAACATATTATGTGAGGGCCTATGCTCAAAATTCTAAGGGAATAGCCTATGGCAATGAAGTTAGTTTCACCACGCCGGCAAAACCTGTAATAGCCCTTGGTGAAACCTATGAGGGTGGTATAATTTTTTATATTGACGGAACCGGTAAGCACGGCTTAATTGCCGCTCCTAAAGATCAGGGAATTGTAAAATGGGGGTGTCAGGGATTTAATGTTGTCGGAACCTCGACAGCCTTAGGCAAAGGCGATCAAAATACATTTTTAATAGTAAATCAATGCACAACACCGGGTATTGCTGCCCGGCTTTGTTATGATTTAGACCTAAACGGGAAAACAGATTGGTACCTGCCATCAAAGGATGAATTAAAACTCTTACATGAAAATTTGTATTTAAAAAATAAAGGAAATTTGATTCTAAATAATTATTGGAGTTCATCGCAATACAACGCTCAAAATGCCTGGATACAGCTTTTTAATTTAGCTCTTAATCAAAATTATTATGATAAAGATTTAATAAACTATTCAGTAAGGGCTATACGAACTTTTTAGGGAAAATTGAGTTCATCAACTAACCCCTTGATTCGTTTCTCCACAAACATACCAACTCATTTTATTCCGATTCGTGGGGACACGAATCAGGGCGAAGAACTTTTTAGGGGTAAATTTTTTTTAGATGCTGTTTTATTTAAAAGTGGTTCACTTTTTTCAAAAAATACTCAATAAACAATATTCAATTTTCAATGTTCATTTAGCTTCGCAACGATTATTTGATTCGGTCAGGAATTTGAAATTTGAAATTTGAAATTTGGGATTTGGATTTTGGGATTTGGGATTTGGGATTTGGATTTTGGAATCTTTAGGCTTTCTATTGTTTTGAAGTGCTATTAACTCTTAAAAAATAAAGAATGATTAAAAATCTACCAAACAAATATCATATAGAACTAACACTACCAACCCCTGCCATCACATTTCGTTCTAAAACACTAATCTGATCTTCCATTTTTTTGAAAAACACAGCCCGTTGTTTTTCAGCAGTTCCGCTAAGCTGCAACGATTTTTTGGTAAGGTTGTCCATCCAAAATCTTGTTTCTTTGGCAAAGGCCGCATTATAGGTTGACAAACTATTAAACGTGTTATGGCCCAAAAAAACCCGGTCGCCCATTTTCGAATCACCCGGTTCTATCAACACACAATTATTTCCAATCAATACTTCGCTGTTATAAAGCTTAAACTCCCCTTTTTTATTTGCATTATCTTTATAACTCACCTCACATTCCAATTTCAGTTCTTCCATCATCTCCCGTATTTCTTTTACCACCGTCACTGCTTGATTCTGATCTTCAAAAAGGTTTGATTCCCAAAAAAAATCTACTTGTTTCAAGGTACTGCTTAAGGTTTCTTCGGTCCATATTTCAATACTGTCAATTTGTGTATAGCTTTTAAATGTGCGTTTGTTTATGTCAATAATTTCCCGGGGAACCAAACTGGCATTAAACTTTTTGCCATTAAACATTTCACTGTTCAAAACAGCCTTGCTCCAGTAAAAAATTTTGAATGCTGATAGGGTTGAATAATTCAAATGCCTGAAAAAAGGAACATCCTCAGCGGCATATATTACTTTGGTATTTTTAATAGCGGCTAATTCGGCAAGGTAATCCGACAGCCCGCTAAGATATTTCACCAAACTTTCGTTTTGTTCATACAAAGGATTAAAACTAAAGGATACTTGCAGTGAATCGAGTTGAAGCAAGCCATCAACAGATACTCCGAATCTTTTTGAAATAACGGATACTTCATCAAACGAAAAAGCACTTTGACATCGTAGTCGCCTGTAAATACTATCGGTTGATACATTTAAAAGATCGGCTAATTCCTCTGTCAAACTGATATTTGGAGGTATCAGCGATTTTAGTTGAGCTACAAATTTTTCCTGAAATTCAAATCCATTATTCATATGTATAATTCTATTTAGCTAAAGTTTATTTGATTTTTCATAGGCTAATACCCTGTTCTTTTATTTATGTAATTAACTTATATCGCCATTTCAAAAAAAATCTTTTGTTTAATATGCCAATCGGCTAATTATTTTTTGCATAGTTCGCAAATGATTTAACAAATAAACCGCTAAATAATTAAATAATGCAACTAATATTTACTTTTAGGTACGAATAGTTTCAATAAATGCAAATTTTAGCCTTTTAAGTTTCCATTTCAATTTTAATACCTTGTTTCATTGAGCAACCTTTGCATCATCAAATAATGAAAAATATGAAAAAACCAAAAAACATGCTTTCAATTCCTCAAGCCGTATTTTCCAAAATGGCTTGTATGGATTTTGGAACTAAAGGAAAAAATTTTATAAAGCCGATTTCTGTAATTTTTGGAAAAACGATGTCCTTTACTCGTAATGAAAAGATCCAAATAAATCCCTTAACTTATCCCATAATTTCTAAATTTAAAGCCTTTGGGCTAATGATTACAATCACTGACTTAATTGTTAATTCTCATAGCTTTAAACTTAATTAATATAGAATTTTGAATCAAATTTTAATAGAAAGAGGTTGAAATAACCTTAATATTTTTATCAGATCATACACCTTAAAAAAAAACATATACATATGAAAAATTTAAAAAATAGTATCGAAAAATTATCGCTCATATTTTTAATAATAGGAGCATCCGTTAGTGCACATGCACAAAGTGCAACTCTGCCTGTGGCAGCCGTTCTGGGTATTGATAGCAAAGGGATTAGTAATAATGCCGAAGCAGTTAGTTACATGGTAAGGCTGGAGCTTGAAAAAACAAACAAATATGCCGTTATGGATAAGTATGATGTAGCCGAACTTGCCAAAAAGAACAGCATTGATATGAAAACCTGCTTTGGTAAAACATGCGTGGTAGCGGCTGGAAAATTATTGGGAGTGGACAAAATGATTACCGGGAGTGTGGAACGATTTGGTGAAAAAATTGTAATTGCATTAAAGGTAATAGATATGAAAACCGAGCTGGTAGAAAAGCAAAGTACTATTGAATACCTTAATTTAGAGCTTGAATTACAAAGAATGATTGCCATTTCTGTTCAAAAGCTTGTTGGAATTACACCGGATCCAACCATAGTTAACCTTTTAATAAATTACGATGCGCCAATATCAAGTCCGCAAACTCAAATAAAGCTAAGTGGCCCGCGGATGGGAGCTTCTATGGCATTTGGTGATGCTGCCAAAGTGCTTACCGAAGAGAAAAGCAAAGGCGGGTTCGACATGTATCCGCTTAATTTTCAAATAGGCTGGCAATTCGAAAAACAATATATAAGTGCCGGTGATTTTCAGGCGCTTGTTGAATTTATCCCCATGATAGGCGGATTGGAATCAGGAAGAATAATTCCTTCTGTAACTTTTTTAAACGGTTTCAGAATTGGTAAAGCCGGATGGGAATTTGCATTTGGCCCTAATTTTAGAATTATTTCCAAAGCTGACGGCTTTTTTGATTATGAAGGCGATTTAGGCCCAAAAGGCGAATGGCATTTGGATAAAGATTGGAACCTGCCTGAAAAAAATCCCAACACAATTGAAAGCAGGTTAGACAGTCGGGGCTTTGCACAGCTTTCTACAGGACTTTTTATTGGTGCCGGGCGAACCTTTAAATCAGGATATTTGAATATACCAATCAACTTTTATGTTGTACCACGAAAAGAGGGTACCATTGCAGGATTCTCATTTGGGTTTAATATTTACAAAAAACCCAGAGTAATTTAATATTGAACTTTAAAAATTAAAGTCATGCGTTATCTTGCATTTTTAAGTTTCGTTTGGCTTATTTGTCTTTCAGCAAATAAGCCAAACGATTTACCTGATCTTAAAAATAAAGAAGATTTGCATGCTTTAGGCTATGGTAGAATATATGAAAAAGATAAGTCTATTATTACCAAAATAATTTTAGAAGAAGTGAATGAGTATGGAATAGTGTATTCAAAAAATGGCAGCCTTCACGACTTTCCTGTCTTTCAAATAGACCGTATTGAATTTCTTAATACAAAATGGGGTCCTTTAAAAATTGTGTTTCGGGAGGACAAACCTCATATTATAAGGTTAAATTAATAGTGAAACTAAAGGCTCAATATGAAAGTTAGTGAGATTTTAAATCATTCTTTGTTTTTTTAAGACTTTGTCAAATTATTAATTTTCAACTTTCAATGCACAATTTTCAACACCTAACGGTTGCTTATATTGATTGCAATTCTATAAGAACATTGAAAATTGAGCATTGATTATTTTAATAAAAAAAACAGAGTGATACAAAATTTTGATTTGTTAGATTTTTACTCAAATTCTATTACCAAATCAATTTAATAGGGTTCCAAAAAAAAATTAACTTCTTCCTGAAAAATTTCAATTTTTCACTTAGTTTTATAACCTGAATGAAACAGGTTTTTGTAACAGGTGCTGACGGTATGTTGGGAAGTAGTATTTGCAGGGAATTATTGGTTCAGGGTTATCAAGTAAAAGCCATGTGCCTGCCGGGACGAGAAACCAATACCTTAAATGGATTATCTGTGGAAAAAGTATTGGGCGATATTTCGGATAAAGATTTTTTACTTCGGGAAATGAAAGGCTGCGATTACGTAATTCACGTAGCTGCATTAACGAATCTTTGGCCGAGAAAATTTCCGAAGGTGATGAGCATAAATTTGGATGGCGCCATCAATGTGATGGAGGCAACCGAGCATCTAAAAATGGAGCGGATGATACATATCGGAACAGCCAATTCATTTGCCAATGGTACCAAAGAAAAACCCGGTGATGAAAACTCGCCTTATATAGGCTGGAAATACGGCATGGACTATATTGACAGCAAATATCTGGCGCAACAAAAACTGCTTGCAAAGTTTAAAGAAACTGGTTTCCCTGTGGTTATTATTAATCCTACCTATATGATTGGCCCGTTCGATTCAGGTCCGTCATCAGGCCAAATGCTGATTGCTGTTTATAAAGATATTTTGAAATGGTATAGCAGCGGGGGCAAAAGTTTTGTATGCGCTACTGATGTGGCCAAAGCTGCGGTAAATTCAATAACCAAGGGCACTTTAGGCGAATGTTATATAGCAGGAAACGAAAATTTAACATACAATGAGTTTTTTTTAAAAGCCTGTATGCTTATGCAAAAACCATTTAAAATGAGACAGGCTCCTTATTTTATTATTATCACTATTGGTTTTTTTGGCTCCTTAATGTCAAGAATTACCCGGAAACCACCAAAAATAAGTTATGGCATGGCTCTGTTGGCCAAAGAAAACCAGTACTATTCATCGGCCAAAGCACAGCGGGTTTTGGAAATGCCTCAAACACCTATAGAAGTTGGAATTAGCGAATGTTTGGAATGGTTTAAGGAAAATAAGTACTTGTAAACTTGAAAGCCAAAAGTCCAAAATTCCAAATTCCAAGCTGGCAGCGAACGACTTGACTTTTGAAATTTGGAATTTGGTATTTGAAATTTTTAACCTTTAACCTTTTTACTTTAACCTTTTTGTTTTGACCACTTCAAAATCAACAATCCCCGAAAAATTCTGGAACATCCCCAATGTTCTTTCACTCTACCGTTTGTGCAGTTTTCCGCTTTTGGTTTATTTTATAATGTCCAATCATGAAAATCTTTTTATTGGTTTTTTAATTGCCAACCTGATTACTGATATTCTCGATGGTTTAATAGCCCGAACTTTTAATATGCAAACCAAAATTGGCGCCAGGCTCGATTCGTATGCCGATATTGGAAGTTATATTTTGGCAGTTTGGGGAATCAGGGTTTTTCGCTGGGAAGGATTTGCCCAAAACCCATGGCCATTCTTGGTATTTATTGGCTTATATGTTTTTTCGGTACTTTATGTTTTTGTTAAATACAAAGGCATAGCCGGCCTGCACATGTATTCCTTTAAAATATTAGGCTACATTCATGGGCTGTTTTTAGCGACTACATTTTTATATGATTTTATTAATGAGTTCTATCTTTTTGCCATGATTGCAGGAATGTTGGTATGTTTGGAAGAGATAGCCGTTATTTATTTTTTGCCAAAACCCAAACAAAATGTGAAAGGCTTATATTGGGTATTAAAGGATCTTTATAACGAAAAGAAATGAAATTGATTCTGTTATTTATAGTTTTTTTAGGCATTGGGGGTATCGGCAATTATTTTGGAATAAAAAACAAACCGGTAATCGAAAGAAAAAAATGGTGGCTTAAATTTTTTGTATATGCTATCTGGATATCGGTAGTAGTTTTAGGTACCACCTTTATCCCTTGGTTTTTTAAGGCAATGGCATTTTCGGTAATCCTGATTGGTTTTATAGAAATAATAAAACATCTCCGGTTCAAATCTTTTAAAAATGCATGGATACTGATCATTTATGGCGTAATTGGGTTTGGTTATATTTCATACAGCTTTCTCCCTCAAAATGACAAATCAAACTTCTTCACTTCTGTTTTCCTTCTTATTTGTATTTGCGATGCTTTTAGCCAGATAACCGGGCATCTTTTCGGGAAAACAAAAATATTAAAACGCATAAGTCCCGGCAAAACTTTGGAAGGCTTAATTGGAGGTATCAGTATAACTCTGCTTACTTCGGGGTTTTTGATGCACGATGAATTTTTGGTAAATTATATGGATAATTGGTTTGCCTTCGGAATAATTATTATCATAGGAGCCCCATTTGGTGATATCCTCAGTTCAACGCTTAAACGGTATTTGGGTATTAAAGATTTTGGAAATTATTTTCCGGGGCAGGGCGGTGTACTCGACCGTTACGACAGTCATATATTTTCAGGTTTCTTATTTTATCTTATCTTTGAAATAATTTACTACTGCACACATGCCTGAATATGTTCATTTTTTATGGTTATCAGCCGCCGGCATAGGGTTGTTTTCGCTTGCCGAATGGATGTATCATTATAAAAAAATCCATGTGGAAATTACCCGTAAAATGGTACATATCGGTTCTGGTTTGCTCACGTTATTTTTTCCGGTTTTTTTTAAAAACCAATGGTGGGTATTACTTCTTTGCGGCTTGTTTCAATTAATTTTGGTGGTAAGCATGAATCAGGGTTATCTCAAAAGTATTAATGCCGTAAAGCGTAAAACCTACGGCAGCATTGTTTATCCTATTGTGGTTTATTTGGTTTATCTGGCATGGTATTACTCAGGCAGTTTTCTCGATCAAACCGTTAAATCATATGCCTATTTTTACCTTCCCATTTTAATCATGGCCTTTTGCGATCCGTTGGCCACCCTCGTCGGCAGGCTTTATCCTTTAATAAAATTTGAAAGATTTAATAAAAGCCTTGGAGGCTCTTTGGCTTTCTGGACTTTAGCCTTTTTATTATCGTGCTTCATACTGCTATACTCTCCCTTTTTTAATATGAAAGACATAACCTGGGTGGCAATTTTTATAGCTACAATTGCATCCGTCACTGAATTATACAGCCGAAAAGGCTTGGATAATTTATTTATTCCAATCGCTGTATTATTGGCTATGTATATTGTTGATTATTTTTTTTAATACCCCTTCCTCACCACCCTCGTATCTTCCGCTTCTTTCAAACTAATTATCATATCCAAAGCTTCGGGCACTACATCACTGCAAATGGTAATAAAACTATCTTTGGTGGCGTTGGAAATTACAAAATCAATGGCTTCTTTTTCATTTGGTATGGCATTAATAATTTTGTTAGGGTCTATGGAGTGAATACCTTTAATAATTAAATCAATTATTTCCTGCTCGCTTTTTCCCCGCAGGTTTTTATCCTGACGGATTACAATTTCATCAAATAATTGGGCGGCTTCGGCTCCCATGGAAATGGTATCTTCATCGCGTCGGTCTCCCACTCCGGCTATTACCCCAACTTTTCGGGGGCTTTCCACTTTGCTCAGATATTTTCCCAGGGCATTCAATCCTGCAGTGTTATGGGCATAGTCAACCATTACGGTAAAATTATTAAAATAAAATAAATTCATACGTCCCGGAGTTTGGGCAGGTGATGGAATAAAGGTTTGCAAAGCCAGCCGTATATCCTCTAATTTAAAGTTTCTTAGAAAAGCGGCCATCACTACAGGCAAGGTATTGGCAATATTAAACTCGGCCTTGCCGCCAAAAGTTAAGGGGATATTGGTAACTTTTTCTACCCGTATTTTCCACTCGCCTTTTAATATGGTTACATACCCGTTTTCGAAAACGGTGGCCAATCCACCATCTTTGCAATGTTCAATTATTCGCGGGTTATTTTCATCTAAACTGAATAAGGCTACTTTACATTCCACATCTTTTCGCATGTCATACACCAAATCATCATCGGCATTTAATATTGCATAGCCTTCGGGCAATACACTCCGCGGAACTACCGATTTTACCCTAGCCAATTGCTCTATGGTATCAATGCCATGAAGCCCCAAATGGTCGGCGGCTATATTGGTAACAATGGCTATATCGCAATTATGAAATCCCAATCCGGCCCGTAATATTCCGCCACGGGCACATTCCAAAACCGCTAAATCTACCGAGGGATCTTTTAAAACAAACTCTGCCGAAACCGGACCGGTACAATCGCCTCTCACCATCAATTCATTTTGAATATATACTCCGTCGGTAGTGGTATAACCTACTTTAAATCCTATTTGTTTGCAAATATGAGCCATCAACCTGGTAGTGGTCGTTTTTCCATTGGTACCCGAAACCGCAATAATTGGAATTCGTGCCGAACTTCCGGGTGGATACAACATATCAATAACCGGCTCAGCTACATTTCTGCCTAATCCTTCGGTTGGGTCAAGGTGCATACGGAAACCCGGGGCTGCATTTACTTCAAGCACAGCACCTCCATTTTCCATAAGCGGAGTGCTAAGGTCGGGAGCCATAATATCCACCCCGCAAATATCCAAACCAATAATCCGGGCTATCCGTTCACACATAAAAACATTGCTTGGATGGACGATATCTGTTATATCGGTAGCCGTTCCACCGGTGCTGATATTGGCTGTTGGTTTTAACCAAAGTTCCTCTCCTTCAGGTAAAATAGTTTCAAGGGTATAGTTATGTTCTGTTAAAATATTTTGGGTAAAATGATCCACTTTTATTTGGGTCAATACTTTTTCGTGGCCATAACCCCGTC
>CAYHCM010000029.1:0-29822 GCA_964355045.1 uncultured Chitinophaga sp.
ATTCAGTCGTTTTGACCCCTTTATCAACATTTAAGCTGCAATATGGGTTAAAATATTTTCTCAAAGAAATGTTTCAGTTCAATACCAACGATTTGGACTTTGGGATTTACAGAATTTACAATCTGAAACGAAAAGAGATTGAAAATTTTATTGACGGCAAAGACAACAATTGTCTTGAACCAACTATCAACAAAACGATTGAACTTGTAGCAAACATTGAGAAAGATGTAGAACTCACAACACTTAGAGCTTATCTCAAAAAATTCAATCAGGAGAGTTTGGCTAACGAGCCTGCTGTAAACTTTCAAAAGATTGAGCAACTCATTTTGAATTTTGGTTCAGATGAAAGTGAGAAGGAAAACCTTCTCACTACATTGAAAACTTCTTCAAAAGAGTTCAACATCACCGATGAAATAAAGGATAAGATTTACAACCACATTCTTGGCTACTTTGAAATGTATTACAGCAATGGCGATTTCGGTTACAACAACCGAAGCCGCAATCTTTACAAAGTACCTTACGAAGCCGACTATGACGGAACAGATACTTTGTTCCACTGGAAACACAAGGGAAGCATTTACATCAAGACAGGAAATTCTTTCAATGCAATCAAGTTTAAATTAAAACACCTTGACCAAGAGTTTGAATTGCGTTTGGAAACAAACGAAGAAAGCAGCGATGAAGAAGTTGCACGGAACAACAACAAGGACACAAAACTAAAGCACTACAAGTTTAACCGCTTTGAAGTAAAAGACGGAGTAACACGAATTGTTTTTAATCTCTCCGACAGTTCCACTACCAAAACAAATTTATTCAAAACAATTTTCAAAGAAGTTTTAAAAAGTAAGGAGGACATTACCAAATATCTTGAATCAGAAGGAAAAGCAGTTTTTAATAATCTTGAAGAAGGTTATGATAAAGTGCAGGACGGAAGTGTAAAAGGCATAGGTGTTTTGAGAATTAAAAGGAAAACACTGATGGATAAAGTGAATAAAAACTTTGGCAGAGGCGAAAAAATAAAATTAGAAGATGAAGGAAAACCGACTGAACATTTTTCTGACACAATTCTTGAAACCATTTATAACATTGACCAAAAACTAAACTCATTTTACATTGGTAACGACAGCGATTATTTCATTCACGAAAACTTGCAAGAGTTTTTAACCAACGAAAAAGAACGCTACATAAAGAACCATATTCTTTCTGACCTTGAAAGTATTCTCAATGGCAAGCTGGATAACACAACTATCATTATTGCCAAAGCATTTGAGTTGGTAAGCAGCCGCATCATTGATTTTCTTTCTGCCATTGAGGAGTTTCAGAAAAAACTTTTTACCATGAAAAAGAAAGTGGTTGAAAGTGAATACTGCCTTACCATTGACAACATTGATGAAAAACTTTACAAAGAAATTTTAGACAACAAAGCACAGTTGACAGAATGGGAAAACCTCTTTAGCGTCAAAGTAAAAACCATTGCCGACCTGAAAGCACAGCCAACACTTGTGTTGGACACAAAATTTTTCAGAGAGAAAAACGGAAGCAATCCGTTTAAAGACAAAATACTTGAAGCCATTGAAAACCTTGATGAAAAAATAAACGGTGTGCTGATTAACTCTGAAAATTATCAAGCGTTAGGCAATTTATCTGAAAGATATAGAGCACAAATAAGTTGCATACACATTGACCCACCTTACAACTCAAACACAAGCGGATTCCTTTACAAAAATCATTTCAGACATTCCAGTTGGATAAGCATGATGGAAAATCGCCTTTCACTTGGTTACTCTTTACTGACAGGTGACGGTTCCATGCTTTGCCACATTGACGAAAATGAATACGAAAATTTACATCAACTTTTAAATCAGTTTAAACTTTCCAACGCGGGAACCTTAATATGGGATAAGAGAAACCCAATGAACGGTGGAAGCGGTTTAGCACTTCAACATGAATATGTTGTTTGGAACACAAACAAAACTTCTCCAATTCAATTTCGCAATGAGAACGCTTTAGTAATGCTAAAGACAGCAGAGGAAATGATAAAAGAAGAAGGCGGTAAGGTGAATGAAAAAGTGAGAAAAGATTTTTCAAAATGGATTAACAGTAATAAGGATTTAACAGGCGGTGATAAGGCATATAAATACATAGATGATAAAGGATTTGTTTATCAAAGTGTGAGTTTGCGTGCTCCTGAACCGAGAACAGATGAAAAATTTTTTCAGCCGCTAATTCATCCTATCACAAAGAAACCTTGTTCAGTTCCACCAAATGGATTTTCAAGAACTCCTGAAACGCTGCAAGGCATGATTGATAAAGACGAAATTCTTTTTGGAGTTGATGAAACAACACAGCCCAGACAGAAAGTTACTTTGAAAAGTGAAACGATGAAGCAAATGCCTTCTTTAATTCAAGATGCAAAAAAAGGCAAAGGAGAAATTGCAGCAATGGGTTTGAAATTTCCTTACAATCATTCTACCTCTTTATATGAGAAACTTGTCGGCACTGCAATAGGTGCGGTTGATGGAATAATGCTTGACTTCTTTGCTGGTTCGGGAACATCAGGACATTCAGTAATAAACATAAATAGAATTGGGAGCAGAAACATCAAATACATTTTGGTAGAGATGGGCAACTATTTCAACTCAATCACAAAACCAAGAATTCAAAAAGCACTTTATACAAATAGTTGGAAAGACGGAAAACCAAAAGATATTATCGGTTCAAAGAAGCACATCTTCAAATATTTTGTGCTTGAACAATACGAAGATGTTTTAGATGCAATTGAAAAATACGAAGGGAATGTTCCAAAAAATCTTCCTCTTAAATATTTATACAAGCCAGAGTTAAACAAACTAAACAGCACACTTGATTTAAGTAAACCATTCAGCAACCGCATACGATACGGACAACCCACCAAAGAGGGATTTGTTGATTTGGTAGAAACTTACAACTACCTGCAAGGGCATGAAGTGAAAAGCATAAAAACTTTTACACTCAATAAAAAATATTACAAAGTAGTTGAAACACTTTCTTCGCTTGTTATTTGGCGTGACATTTCGCTTGGCGAAGACGACAGCAAAAATATTATTGCCATTGCAGAAAAATATCCCGAAGCAAACAGCATTGAAATAAATTTTGATTTCAATTTGCTTTCAACTCAAAAAGGAAAACAATTAAAAGTTGGCAAAAGGGAATTGAGTGTTAGCATTATTCATTCTGATATTTTTAACCAGTAAGCAAGATGGAGTTAAAACTATATCAGCATATCCGTAAATCTTTTTTAAGAGAAGGCATTGACTTGTTTGATAAGTCAACGCAAGAAAAAATTGAAGCGTATGACAAAGCAATCGGGTTAGATGAAAAAATTCTTGAAAGCATAAAGCAATACCTGAAAGATTACAACCGCTTTTTAGAAACGCAAAAGATTGAGAAAGTAAAACTTCGTTATTACCAGTTACTTGCTTTGTATTTCACCGAAGCATATTTCCGCAATCGTGACAACAGCGACTTTGAATTGTATTCAAAAAATGCCTTGGCTTACTGGATGGCAACAGGCAGTGGCAAGACAATTATCATGCACTTGAACATTCTTCAGTTCATTGAACACAACAAAGATTTCAAAGACCTTGAATTGATAATGACAACGCCAGGTGTGAACCTGATTGAGCAACACGAAAGAGAAGTAACACCACTTGTTGACTACCTGAATAAAATTCACAGAAATAAAATCCGCTTAACGATTGACACTACAAGTGCATTGCTAAATAAAGCAGATGATTTTTTCAATTTCCCTGATGATAAAAAAAGGCAGCGATTGATTTTAGTTGATGAAGCACACATTGGTTTAGGAAAAAATCAGAAAGACGATGAAGGAGAATTTTTAAAATTGCGGAGAAGGTTAAACATCAAACACAGCTTTCTTTTTGAATACTCTGCAACCTTTCACAACCTTTCATCAGGTTTGGAAAATGAATACAGCAAAAGCATTGTTTACGATTACAACTACAATCTTTTTTACCGTGACGGTTACGGTAAAGATTTTTATTTCCACAAAATAGAATTGGACAGAGTTGCCGATGATTACAATGACAACCTGAATTTGAATTTAGAAGTGATTGACGATAAACTTTCTGTTTTCAATAAACTTCATTACAGAGTAAAAGACCTTTTCAATGCAGAACAATTTCCCGACAGACCGTTGATTGCATTCATGGGAAACACAGTGAACGATAAGAAAGAAGAAGGCAAAGGAGAAGATGAACTTTCAGATATTTCGGAGATTGTAAAATATCTTGCTTCACTTACGGAGAAAGAAAGATTGAAGTATAAAAATGTTTTCAAGGATGAAATAAAAGGCAAACTGAAACTGACAAGAAATGTTGACGATGAAATTTTGTTGAGTTATGGCAACGGAGATTATTGGGGAATTGTGAATGTTGGAAACGGTTTGGACTTCATCAATAATTTTCCTGCTGACAAAGTTGATAAGGTAACAAGCACCACAGTTGTAATTAAAGACAAAGAAAAATATTTGTTCCGAAACATTGACAAACCCGAATCACCAATCAATGTTTTGATTGGAAGCAGAAAGTTTGCAGAAGGTTGGAATTGTTTTCGTGTTTCAGTTATCGGACTTATCAATTTAGGAAAGACAAAAGGAAATAAAATCATTCAGATTTTTGGCAGAGGTGTTCGCCTGAAAGGTTTGCAGAATGATGGAAAGCGAAAAGACCTTGCACACATTGAAGATTATTTTTTGTTGAAGAATCATGAATACGACCAGTTGAAAAAATTAGAAACGCTTTGCGTTTTCAGTTTAAAAAGAAGTTGGTTGGAAACATTTACAGAAGCGATAAGTGCAGAGCTTGAAGAAACAAGAACATTTACAATTGATGTAAAGCCAAGCATCTTGAAACTGAATGATGAAAACGAAACTGCTTTTGAAACTTATGCTGACGACTTAAAAATTTTCAAACTTTCACGAACAACAATTGATGTTAAGAAAGTAATTCTGAAACCTGCTGAAAGGAAATTAGAATATGAATATGTGTTTGAAGGGAAAAATAAAAAGGCAGCGATAAATAATTTTCAGATTTCACTTGACTACCGAACAAACAAGAATGAGGAAGGAAGAAACATCAAAAACGATTTAAAGAACATCAATGAAACATTTGAACCTTTCATCAATTCAGATTCATTCAACAGCACAGTTGTAAAGCAGACAGACGAAAGCAACTTGCAAGTGTATTCAGAAACAGCAAACGGGTTTTCAAAAATCAGTTTAAGCGATGTGTTGCATTTCATTAATGAAATAAAATACAAGAGTGAAATTTCAGAACTTGATTTTGAATTTACAGAACGGTTCAACAATTTAGTTGCAGAAGATTTCATAAAGAAGCTGAAGAACAAAATCAATTGGCATTTGAATAGCAGTATTTACAAATACGAAGAACTGCTCAAACAATCGAACGGTGACGACAAAGGAGATTTCATTGAGAAATACACTTTGGTAAAGTCATTCAAACTTTCAAAAGCAAACGGCAAGCAAAAGACAGAAGCAGAAGTTGCGAGTGAAATAAAAGAGTTTACAGAATCTCTTGCTCAAAAAATTAGGTCGTTGACTATTGATAAAATTAGCAATCATGTTTACGAACCATTGATGAGGGATAATAAGTATGAGTTAAACGATGATTTGAAACTCACACCAGATAAATTAAACGATGGGGAGAGAAAATTTGTAAGAGATTTTACCGCTTACATAAATGACAACAAAGCCAATTTCAAAGGTTATGATGTTTACCTGATGCGAAATGTTGAATCGCTAAAGTCAATCGGAATTTATTTGAATGATGATTCAGAAGTTTTCTATCCTGACTTTATCATGTGGCTAATTTCAAAGGAGAAAGTTTACATCAACTTCATTGACCCGAAAGGAATTTTAGGAATGTCTGAATTAAACGAAACGGAATTGTTGAATAAAGAGAAAGTGAAAATTGCGGACAAGACAAACAATTCAACACTTACAGATATTGAAAGTGAATTGAAACGAATTCACAAAAAGGATTTTGTGGTGAATTCATTTTTGTTGTTGAGAGATTCTTCTCCATTTGGAAAACATAGAAATGCTGATTGGAAAATGGAGAAAATGATTTTAAAAAATATTTTCCGTCTTGACTGGCATGCAACAGATGAAAAAGAATTTACAGCAGACCAAACAGAATTGGTAGAAGGAAAAACCTATTTGGATTGGATAATGGAAAGGAAATAACAATTTAGGAGTATCATGATTTACATCCATCATATTCATGCACCCATCATACATTATTAACCCATGAGTAGGGTTTATTAATCAGGCTATTTAAAAAAATGATTATCACGAATTGGATAGAGCTTTTTTAGGAGAAGACAGTTCTACTAAGGTTAATAAAACCTTAAATCATTTACTCACTCTAAATCCTGTAAAGCCTAATTTTTTCTCTGCCTTTCTAATATTTTCAATGCCCTGCAATACTGCATCCGGATTAAAAGAAATACTATCAATGCCACATTCAACCAAAAACGTGGCATAGGCAGGGTAATCACTCGGGGCCTGTCCGCATAACCCTATTTTTATTCCGGCCTTTTTTGCCTTTTCAATGGACATCCGTATCAGTTTCATCACCGAGGTATCAAACGGGTTAAAAATTTCGCTTAGCAATGAAGAATCCCTGTCAGCGCCCAATGTGAGCTGGGTTAAATCATTAGAACCTATGGAAAATCCGTCAAAGTGTTTGGCAAATTCTTCGGCATCCAAAGCGTTGCTCGGAATTTCAACCATCATATAGAGTTCCAATAAATTTTTCCCTCTTTTCAAACCGTAATCATTCATCAGTTTACTTACCTTTTTTGCTTCAGCCACCGTTCTGCAAAATGGAATCATCAATTTAATATTTGTAAAACCCATTTCTTCCCTTACCCGTTTCATGGCTTTACATTCCATTTCAAATCCATCCTTATACAAGGGGTGATAATAACGTGATGCCCCTCTGAAACCGATCATCGGGTTTTCTTCCACGGGTTCAAATTGTTTTCCTCCAATAAGGTTGGCATATTCATTGGTTTTGAAATCGCTCATCCGCACAATCACGTCTTTGGGATAAAAAGCTGCCGCAATTTTTGCTGTTTCTTCGGCGAGGCGATGTATGAAATATTCCTTTTTATCAGGATAACCCCGGGTTGATTTTTCAATTAAATCCTTCGCTTTACTGTCTTCCAATTTATCGAAATGATGCAAAGCCATAGGATGAATACCAATAGCATTATTTATTATAAATTCCATACGCATAAGCCCAACCCCATTATTGGGAAGAAATGAATATTTAAACGCCTGATCGGGATGGCCTAAAATGAGCATAACCTGTGTATGGGGCATTTTTATTTGGCTTATATCTGTTATGGTTTCGCTCCATTTCAATTTTCCTTCATACACAAAACCGGTATCACCACCTGCTGCCGATACCGTTATGATTTGCCCGTCTTTTATGGTGGTTGTAGCATTACCGACTCCTACTATAGCTATGGCCCCAACTTCCCTTGCCACAATGGCGGCATGCGAAGTCCTTCCCCCCTGATCCGTTATAATGGCGATGGCTTTTTTAAGGACCGGATCCCAATCGGGGTCGGTTCGTTCGGTAATTAATATTTCTCCATCATTTAGTTTTGAAATTTCTGCAGGTGAATGAAGTATCCGTGCTTTGCCACTGGCAATCCGGTTTCCAAGGCCAACCCCTTTACAGAGCACTTCTCCCTTTTCTAATAAAGAATAGTTTTTGAATAAGTTTTTATCCTTATTGCTATGAACTGTTTCCGGCCTCGCCTGTACAATGAACAGTTTTCCGTTTTCTCCGTCCCTGGCCCATTCTATGTCCATGTGGCATTTGTAATGCTTTTCAATTTTGCAGGCCCAATCGGCCAATTGAACAATTTCCTTATCATTCAATACGTACTTCTGTTGTTTTTCAACGGGTGTGCTTAAATTCAATATGGCATCCTCCGGTTTCAATATTTCAGTTTCGCTTTTTGATGAATAGACCATCGTTTTAAGTTTACTGCCCAATTTGTGCGAAATAATGGGTTTATGAGCCTTGTGCAACAATGGCTTAAAAACCAAAAACTCATCGGTATTAATATTTCCCTGCACCACATTTTCGCCCAAACCCCAGGCTCCTGAAATTAAAACTACATTTTCAAAACCTGAATCAGGATCCAATGTAAACATGACCCCCGAAGATGCCAAATCAGACCGAACCATCACTTGCACCCCAATTGACAAGGCTACTTTCATGTGTTCAAAACCATTGTCAATTCTGTATTTTATAGCCCTGTTGGTAAATAATGAGGCATAACATCGCTGACACGCTTTTATTAAATTCTCCTCACCCTGTACATTCAAATACGTTTCCTGCTGGCCTGCAAAACTGGCATTTGGTAAATCCTCGGCAGTGGCGCTGCTCCGCACGGCGAGGGATAATGTATTGCCGGATCGTTTATATAAATTATTATAGGCTTTTGTAATTTCAATTTTCAAATCGTCCGGAAGACCGGCATCAAGTACTAGTTTACGTGCTTTAATACCAATATCAGTAAGATTTTTAAATTTTTTAGTATCGAGTTTTTGAAGCAAACTGCCTAGTTGTTGAACAATTTTATTAGAATTTAAAAAATGCCAATAGCCTGATGCGGTAACTGCAAACCCATCGGGGACAAGAATTTCTTCCGGTTTAAGTGTGTTAAACATTTCGCCAAGTGATGCATTTTTCCCTCCAACAGTTTTTAAATCACTGATGCGAATTTGATTCATGTGTTTAATAAAATTATTTTTATCCACTTAAAAAAAATTAGATTAATTTCATTTTGCTGTATTCCGAAATTATAGGTGTGAATAAACTTTCTTCCTTAATTTCTTCTTCCACTTCTTTGTATTTTTCTATCGTCAATCGTGCTAATAAATAACAAACTGAAGATTCGGCACCCTGATTAAGATTTACATTATGCTCTTCTAACCCGTCATGGCAACCTCCGGTAGCTGGGTTGTAAATAATTTGGTGCAAATGATTATTACCAAGAAACCAGCTAAAAGCAGTTTCCATTTTATTTTTGTATTCCTTGTTTCCAAATACTGCATAAAATAAATCGAGCGACAAAATAGTGTAAGCCACATCAATAGGCTGTTCGCCAAAATTATTTTTTTCTTCACCTTTGATATGCCAGCCCCTATTGGAAATTACATGGATGTTTTTATCGGTAAAAATCATGGATAACAGAAAGTCGAACGATGATTTGGCAGTCGTCTTATACATCTGATTTCCGGTTTCAAGATAGGCAAACAACATGGCTTCGGGCATTATACTGTTGGCATAAGTCAAATAATCTTCATACCATTTCCAATCCGCATCTAATGACCTCTTATATTTTGAAACAAGATTATCGGCAAGTTCTTTTATTAAAAAATTAATTCCATCACTTTTCTTGATCAGGTTAAAAAAATACAAACCCTTTATGGCAAATGCCATGGCCCGTGGCGATAGGAATTTTGAAATATTGGGAAGCGCTTTTATTATAACCTCTTCAGCAATTTTTAATAAATTATCGGAAAATAAATTTTTGTGTAAAATAAATTCACCAAGTGCCCAGATTGCACGTCCCATGGAATCTTCAAGATTTACATATTTATTTTTTTCATGATAATTTCCATGCCTGTCAACATAATTCAAAAATTGCCCATTGGGTTGCTGGGCAAATTTTATAAAGTTCAGATAAATCTCAATCAACTTTAAATCAGCAAAAGCCTCTGTAAGTTCATAATGTTTTGTCAGGGCAATAAGGGCACGGGCATTGTCATCAAGCGTGTAACCCGAATTTAAATCAGGAGTATGTATTTCCGAAAATTGAATAATGCCTGTATTGGTGGTTAATCTTTTTATATGGTCAAGTGAAATTTCGGGTACAAAATATTTTAAGGATTGTTCAGATTTAATTAAATTTTGAAATAACACACTATGGGCAATAGCTGAATTTTGCCATGATGTCGGACTGATTTTTTCGAGCGCTTTCAAACTCATTTGTCTCCTTTTATCGGGGTTTGAAAGCAATTCAATAACTCCGTGGGCAAGTTGTTCGGAATTTTCAAAATCAAAAATTATTCCGGCTTCATCATTAAGCATTTCTCTGGCATGAGCTATAGGTGTTGAAACCACAGGACAGGAACAACTCATGGCATACGAAAATGTTCCGCTTACTGCCTGATGTTTATTTTTTGAAGTAAAAAGATAAATATCGGTAAGCTGTAAATATTCCAATAAATTTTCCAATGACAAATACGTATTTACAAACTTCACATACTTGTGCAGGCCTAGTTCCAAAACCTTTAATTCGAGAAATGAGCGGTAATTCTCCCCTTCTTGTTTTACTATTTCAGGGTGAGTTCGGCCAATAATAATATAAACAACATTTGGAAATTTTTTTATAATGGAAGGCATGGCATCAAGCGCAGTTTCAATACTTTTTCCGGAACTTAGCAATCCGAACGTGGATAGAACATATTTTCCTCTAAGATTATACCGGCATTTAATTTTATTTTTATCCGTAAAAACAATCAGATGGGTTCCGTGATGGATAACAGATATTTTTTGAGAAGGAATAAAATACTCCGATTCCAATATTTTTTTTGAATTTTCTGTCATCACAACTACCCAATGCGATATATTAATAATGGCGTTTACCAGATTCTTTCTTTTATTATCCGGTTGAGGAAGAACCGTGTGAAAAGCTATAATGACAGGCTTATGAAGCGCATAAAGAAAATAAAGAATATCCTCACCATATTCTCCTGCAAACAAGCCAAATTCATGCTGAATAAATACCACTTTGATATTTTCATCTTTATTTATTTTTTCGGCAACATCAATATAATGGGAAGTATCCATGACAAACTTTACTTCGTCGCCATAATTTCTGAGTATCGGGCTGTTTTCAAGTGCACATACTTTAATGGAGAATGATTTGCCAAATTTATCAGTAATGGCATTCATCAAATCCTGAGTATAGGTGGCAATGCCGCATTCCCTTGGTGGATATGAGCTGACAAACAGAATTTCATTTTTTGATTTCTGATTCATAAACCCTGATTTTTTATTTCAATAACCAATTTTTTAACGCTTACCGATGCGGTTGCTATACATCTATCAGCCGCGCCATAATAAATAAATAATGTATCGCCGCTTAAAAGAGTGGCCGTTGGAAATACGACATTATTTACCACACCATGTTTTTCCCACTCATATTCAGGTGAAAAAAGCGGGTATTTCAAGCGACCTATTTCTTTTGTAGGATTTTCCAAATCTAATAATGCTGCCGCAGCATGATAAATATATCCCTGCTTTGAATCTTCCACAGCGTGATATATCAGCAGCCATCCTGCCTCTGTTTCAATCGGAGGGCAGCCACCGCCCATATAACTTGCCTCAAAAGGATATTTACTTTCAAGAACCGTGTAGTTTTTAATATTAAATAAATAATCCATCCAATACTGATGGGTTAAATCTTGAAGTTCGTTATAATAGGCAATTTGTATATCGGGATAAATGCGATGAAGGAAGGCAAATTTTCCATTTATTTTTTTTGGAAATAAAACAACATCTTTGTCCCAAAGCAGAAGCCTGTGTGTAGCTTCTACCCCAATTCGCCTGTAAATTAAATTAACAAATCTTAAATATTTTTCGTTTACTCCTTCGCAACACTCAATGCAATGATGAAATTCTTTATAGGTCATCTGTGGGGTAATGATTCCCTGCCTCTCAAAAGTTTTCAGGTCTGTTGAAGTTGCCAAAGCACCCAGTGCATTGCTTCCGTCATAGGCAGTATATGTTATCATAAAGGTTCCATCAATCTTTACAAGACGCGGGTCTTCCATTCCCACTGATTCATATTGCTCATGTGGAATGAGGATTGGTTTAGCATTTCGCAAAGCTACTTCTGTTGGTGATTTTAGTTCACAATAGCCGATGGATGAATAATTGTCATTGCTCGTTGCCCTGTACAACATATGAATTTTCCCGTCAGCTTCAATGCAGGCCGGGTTAAATACTCCATGATTCTCAAATTTATGCCCGGAGGGTTCAAGCAGTATTCCTTCTTTTTTTATGTCAATCATCATCTGGCATTACAGCTATATTTTATAAAAAAATATCCTGAATAAGTATTCAAAGGTATTCAGGCATTTTAGCACGGCAAATGATAACAATCAAAAAAAAGCGTGAACTTAATCAATACCATTTTTGTACGATTATTATTCCAATAATTGAACGTATGCAATATTTATTGCGTTGACAATTATCACAATTTTTAGTGATAGGTATCATATAAAAAATACAAATAAAAATACAACCTTTGCCTGAGAATTTATAAGATTATTGATTATGAAAACAACGAAATCAAGGGTTATTGATAAAATAATTGAGGGATTAAAAAAAGCGGCACTTGAGCTTGAAGAGTTTCAATTGCAGTTGGCGCTTGGCAAAGCCGACGCAAAGGATGTGTATGAAAAAGTAAAAAAGGAATTTGATGGATATGTTGGCAATGCAAAAGTTTTTTTTGATGAGGCAAAAACAATGGCAAAAGAAAAATCAATGCAAATAAAAGCCGCTTTTGAAACCCTTCAGTTGCAGCTTGCACTTGGCAAAGCAGATACGGAAGATATTTATGAAGAACAGATGAAGCGGATTTCGTCAGCATTGAACGAACTGGAAATATTAATTCGCAAAAATGAAACTGCCGATGAGTATTACACCAAATTGCAGGTAGAAATTGAGAAGTTTAAAATTAAACTTGATATATTGAAACTCAGGTATAAATTGAATAAACTGGATGCAAAAGCAGAATTTGAAGTAAAGAAAGATCAGTTTTCTAAAACACTTTCTGAAATTAAAGACCGCCTGATAAAAACAGAAAAAGAAGCTGAAAATAAATGGGAACAACTAAAGGATGAAATCAGCGATGCCTATTCCAATCTAAAAAGCGTGTTTGTAAAATAGATAAATATTTAAGGTTTGTAACCGTCGGGAAAAGTAAAATTTTTCGGGCGGTTTTTTTTATTATAAAAGTTTTTCCGCATCATCTGTATCTTATTTCCTGTGATTGTATTCCGACTTTGGTCAAATAATAAATTACAGTCCTGAGGCATGTAAGGAAGTAGCTTATAAGATGCCGGCGACAGAGGCGTTAATTTCAATAATGTTAGCTGGGGTGCTTGCTCTTTGGAAGTCTGGCTGTTCTCAACATTTTATTTGTTCTATATAGTTTTTCAGGGAACAGAACTTTATCATTATATTGATCTAGTAAAGGGTCAATAGTCACAATTGGAACTTTTCGGTTCTTTAATTCTTCAATCGTTTTCACCGGTGCAATTTAATCAAATTTTCTTTGTACTAAAAACCCATCATAATCTTTTTGCATTTCAAACTCAAAGAAATCGTCTCCAACCTGTCCATATAAATAAAAGTCCTCCATCATTTCAGAATAGAACTTTGTTATTCCCATTCTATATAATCGAGTTCTAGATTTGGTGCTGCCTGCGGCATAAACAAACGAATCAGGATATTTATCAAAAAAGGCATACAAGGCCGAAACAACAGTAACAAGTACTTTTTCACTGTCGCCATTATTGGATATAGCAAGGTCGTCAATGCTACCTGTTTTCAAATCCTTATCACCGAAAGCAAGATTATACAAATTAGGTTCATTTGTTTCCTGAAACTGAATGAGTTTTATAATAATACCATTTAGCCCTTCACTTTTAAACTCAAAAATCGTAAAGTTACGACCAGATTTTAACCGATACTTTTCTAAATTCATTTAACTTTCTTGCTGCGAAAATAGTTTTAAATTTTGAATCACCGATGTCTAACGAACGTATCACAGATAACTTGCTTATAAAGGGTTTTAATTAGCCGACTATTCATCTCCTCCATCCTGCATCCCGCCGGTGATTTGCCTTTCGGCCATCGGACAATGAATAAACACAATCGTTTTGCTAACTTTCTTCTGCTTCAGATGTCCAAATTATTTCTTTACCCACTTGTAATATTTTTTCATTACTTCATTGTGCGGTTTGCCTTCTCCTTTTAAGGATTGTTTCAATCCTTTTTCAACAGAAGTTTGAACTTCCATTGGCAATTCTTCAAACCAATTAGAGATGCCATTATCAAAAACGGCTTTGATATGATTAATGATAGACGTGTTATTCGTAGCAATTATTTTTTTTGCTAAATCTAATTTTATAGTTTCTAAAGTCATGGTATTGGAAAGTAATATTTCAAAATTACATTAAATTAAGAAATGCGAAAAATAAAAAGTGAATTAACATTATTTATTTTTGCTATTAATACTGATATCGAAAATTAGAGGATAAGAGGTTGAGCTATTCATCCCAACCCGACCATTCATCGTGGTCTCCTTTTTTCAAATCCCTCATCATTTTATAGGCCATAATGCCGGCAATCAATAAGCCGATAATACCAAGGGCAGAGGTTGTACCCCATAGCGGCTGAACTTTTGAAATAATCATTTGGGTAGAACCTATTATAAATGCTGCAATTAATACGGCATAAATTACCTGCCGGCTAATGCGGTTAATGGTATGAACCAAGGGGTCAATCCCTTTGTGGCGCAGGTCAACTTTTATTTCGCCGTCGTTTATTCGTCTGATTGCATTTTTTAAGTCGCGCGGAAATTCTTCCATATACATTCCCATTTCATATACCGAATTTAAAATCCGTTTGGTAAATTGAATCGGGTCGTATTGCCTTGCAATGGCTCGTAATAAATAAGGCCTTACCAATTTTGCCAAATCAAGTTCAGGGTCCAATTGCATAAGTACACCTTCAATAATTACCATGGAACGGGCGAGCAGAAAAAAATGGGTTGGAACTTTTATGCCATGCAATACAATGATATCTTTAAGCTCAAGAAGTATGGTGCTCATTTCATTTTGATGAATGGTTTGAACTGAAAAATTCTGTACAAATTCATTCAAATCTGTTTCCAAATCCCTAAAATTTTTGATTACCGGATTATCGGATAATTGCTGAACCGAACGGATAATTTTTCTGACATCTTTGGCTTTTACCGCCAAAAAAATATTACCCAATTGCTGAATATCCTTTTTCATTATGCTTCCCATCATTCCATAATCCAAATAGCAAATCACATTGGCTGGCAGTATAAAAAGATTACCGGGATGCGGGTCGGCATGAAAAAACCCATAATTAAAAATTTGCTTTATATACGAAATAGCAAAGCGTCGGGCAATTATTTTTCGGTCAAGCCCTGTACTATCCAACTTTGTATTATCTGATATTTTTATGCCTTCAATATATTCGAGTGTCAAAATTTTGGAAGTGGTATATTCTTTATAAACAATGGGCGAATGGATATATCCTTTATCGGATTCATCTTCCGAAAAATTGTTATGAAATCGTTGAACATTGATGGATTCATGTATAAAATCGAGTTCTTTTTTTATACTGTCTTCAAAATTTTTAACCAAGCCCACCGGATTAAAACTTTTTACTGAAGGAATGCGTTTGCTAAAAATTTCAGCTACATACAGCATCACTTTAATATCCGATTCAATAACTTCTTTGATTCCCGGGCGTTGAATTTTTAAAACTACTTTTTCGCCGGTTTTAAGCGTAGCACGATGAACCTGAGCAATGGAAGCAGAGGCGAATGCTTCATACTCAAACCATTCAAATAATTCATCGGTTTTTTTCTTTAATTCCTGTTCTACAACCTGTGCAGTTATATCGCCGGCTACCGGAGGCACCCCATCCTGCAATTTTTCCAGTTCTTTTATTAAATCAATAGGCAATAAATCGGAGCGGTTGCTCACAAGCTGACCAAATTTTACAAACGTAGGGCCAAGTTCTTCGCAAACCAATCTCATTTTTTGCCATTTGGTTAAATGTATGGAATGTTCATACGTTTGTTTGGGAATTAATTTTTTTAAAAACGAAAACCGTTTTTTTTCTTCCATATACGATACCAAATCTTCAAATCCATAGCGAAGCAACACACGCATTATCTGGTTGTAACGCTTGATATAATTGTATTTGACATCAATATAGGAAAGCAGGCCCATCAGGAATTTTTGGGTTCAAGTTTTAGTTGTATAAGATTTATTTTTTTCTCCAGGGCATCTATTCGTTCTTTCAAATTATTCAAATCATCGGCATGGGCTATATGCATTTTTTTGTAAACGGTTACCGCCACTTCCTCCATTTTTTTTTCAAACTCTTCCTTTGCCTGTTGCGCTTTTTGAATAACTTTTTGAACCAAACTATCCTCACCTTCTTCGCCTCCTTCTGAAAATTCATCCATAAATTCATCCAATTTCTTTTTGCCTTTATGAGTCATTTCCGAAAGGTTTTTCATAAATGCTTCGTCCTTGGAAATAATGTAAAGATTGGTTGATAATGTTAGAAGTTCTATTAAAGTTTTTGCTCTCATGGGTCTAATATTAAGTAACAAAATTGAATAAAATAACGTGTATTTCAAATGATACACATCACAGAATCGTAGCCAAATTAATGATAAAAATCATTAGCTTGCAGCCGTAATTCAAGATAGCTTTGTATAAAAATAGAATTATGAACCTTACTATTCCTATTTCGAATATAATGACCAAAAATGTGGTTTCGGTTAACTCATTTCAAAAGTTAGTGGATGTGAAACACATATTTGAAAAAAAACAATTTCACCATCATATACCAGTGGTTGATAATGGTAAACTTACCGGAATTATAAGTTTAACAGATTTTTTGTATGCCATTAAAAACGCCTCGTTTGATGATGATGAAGAAATTTATACCACCCAATTGGTAAGGGATATAATGCATGAAAATCCCGTTACAAAATCATCATCTTCCACACTCAAAGATATTTCGGAAGAGTTGGCAAAGGGTGAAGTTCATGCCATTGTAATAGCCGATAACGGGGTGTTAAAAGGTATAGTTTCCACTGCTGATGTAATTCGTTTTTTCCTCTCTCATCATTAATTTACTGTGCCAATAGATAATTTTTGGCAATTGCTTGCCGGTCTTGGTATTTTCCTTTTTGGAATGTTTCAGTTGGAGAATGCCATGAAACAATTGGCCGGAAGAACATTTAAACTTTTTTTACAAAAACATACTGAAAATAAGCTTGGTGCTATTTTTAGCGGAACCTTGGTTACAGCAGTTTTGCAAAGTAGTTCGGTAGTTAATATAATGGTATTGAGTTTTGTTGGTGCCGGAGTTATCAGTATGCGAAATGCGCTGGCTGTGGTTTTTGGTTCCAACCTGGGTACAACCCTTGATAGCTGGGTAGTGGCCATGCTTGGTTTCAAATTTGACATTGAAAAATTTGCACTTCCAATAATTGCTATAGCCGGTATTGGACTTATTGCATTTGCAAATAGAAAAAAACTCTACCATGTTTCAAATTTCCTCATGGGATTTGGACTGCTCTTTCTTGGATTACATTTTATGAAAGGAAGTATGGAATCATTGCTAAATGATTTTGATTTTAAGCCATACATACATCTTGGTAAATTGAGTTTTGTTTTATTGGGTTTTATTATTACCGCCATTATTCAGTCCAGTTCTGCTACTATGGTTATCACACTAAGTGCTCTCAATACAGGAGCCATTCCGTTTGATATAGCGGCGGCAATTATTATAGGTTCAGAACTTGGAACATCTATAAAAACAGCGTTAGGTGCTATTGGAGGTATTGCAGCTAAGAGGCGTGTGGCTCTTGGAAATATTATCTTCAATTTTGTTATTACATTTTTGGCTTTTTTATTCATGGGGCCAATTATCGAACTCATAAAATTTCTTATTGGAATAAAAGAACCTTTAATTTCCTTAGTTTTATTTCAAACAATTATCAATTTATGTGGCATTATTCTGTTTTTTCCATTTTTGAAAAAATTCAGTGATTTTCTTGAAAATCGTTTTACAAAAAACGAAAACACAGCCACTTACTATATACAAAATGTTAGTCCTAAAGTGCCTGAATTAGCTCTTGAAGTTTTGCAAAAGGAAACCTTATT
Organism: uncultured Chitinophaga sp.; assembly: GCA_964355045.1. GTDB lineage: Bacteria > Bacteroidota > Bacteroidia > NS11-12g > UBA9320 > JABWCE01. The sequence continues at coordinate 18,128 of CAYHCM010000029.1, forward strand.
ATTTATTCAGCGTGTTATTAGCCTGAATATGGAAGCTTTTCATGTGGAAGGAATAAGAATAAATTTTGATAATAAAGTGAATGATACTCTGGAAAAAAACAACAAGCAATTAGGCGAATACATCGAAAAATATGAAAATGTAAAACATGCAGAAGGAGAGATAATATGGCTTTATACCCAGATGAATGAGGAGCCGATTGAAAAGGAAGATTTTATACGCTTAAACCAACTAATGTCATCCATAAGAAATGCCATGTACAGTGCCAAGGGTATAAAAGATATTCGCCATAATAGAAAAGATCTGAGTGAATCGGCTAATAATATTAAATACGAACATTATATATTTCTAAAATCACAGTTGTATGATTTTTATTTGGCCTTAAATAACCTGTTAACCATAAAAAAACAATCGGACTGTTTTGAAATGCTTCAAAATTTAATGGAGCAATTGCAAAAAGATTATGAAACACGGATGAATAATATTTACAAACTTTCGGCAAAAAACACCCTCGAAGAAATGGATGTATCTTCCTTATTAAATATAAGCCGCGAAGTTTATTCATCCGGTAAAGCTCTTGTTTTTTCAGTAAAAGATTATTTGCTTGATACCCCTCATGCCGAAGATTTTGAAAATATTCCCGTAGCCATAATTACATAATAATACCGAATCTACGGCAATCTAATTACTTTTTTGGAGTCGCTTTTTTTTGTTTTTTAAAATATTTTTTAAATGGCCAGGAATGTTTTAAGGCTTCCATATTTTCATTAAAATTACCCGAACCCGCTTTGATGTTTTCCAAACTTTGGTTCAGGTTATGAACAAATGCTGTATCGGTAAGCAAGGTTCCTATAGCTCCGTTGCCTTCTTTCAACTGTTCCGAAAAATCTTTGAAATCGCCTGTAATCAATGCCACCGAATCGCTCAGAGCTTCAATGTTTACAATAGTTTGATTGAGTTTGTGTGAAAATACCGTATCCATTAATAATGCACCAATGGAGCCTTTACCCGATTTTATATCCTGAACAATTTTGCTCAAATCTCCGGTAATAATAGCTGAATTGCTACTTGTAAGTTTAAATCTTACCACTGCGTTTCTTACATTTTCTGCAATAGCAGTATCATTTAATAATTGCCATAATGCGCTGCTATTATTAAATTTTTCAGTAACGCTTTTCAAATTATCTGTAATTATTTTCAGGTTATCATTGGTTGCAGTAAGAGTTCGCAGTGTATTATCAATTTGTATTGGATCCAAAGTTTTAAGCACATTTCCTTCCGAAACAGGCTTACCGCCCGGTTTTCCGGGAGCAATATCTATGAGTTTATTTCCGAGCAATCCGTCGGTACCTATGGAAGCAATGGCGGTTGTTGTTATAAATTTGGTAGATTCTTCATCAATTGTAAATTCTACCTTAATAGCTGTATCGGCAATGGCATACACTTTTGATACGGTACCAACATTTATCCCATTGAACCGAACATTATTACCAGGCATAAGCCCGCCAATATTTTTAAAATTAGCACTTACTGTTATAGTGCGGTGGAAAATATTTTTTTTACTCCCTATATAGTATAAACCCATTACAAGGCATAGTGTTGCCAATAAAACAAAAACACCAAGCTTTGCCATATTTATTGTTTGCTTCTTCATTTGCTTAATCAAAAAATTGTTTAATGCGTGTATCGTTCGAATTTCTTAATTCGTCATAAGTTCCGGTTGCGTAGCAAATTCCGTCTATTAGCATTACAATACGGTTCGAGGTTATTTTTACACAATTCATATCATGCGATATAATAATGGATGAGGTATTGTATTTTTTTTGAATATCCAACATCAAATGTCCAATTTCTTTTCCGGTTATAGGGTCAAGACCGGTGGTTGGTTCATCGTATAAAATTACATTTGGTTTTAAAATAAGCGTTCGTGCCAGAGCTATTCGTTTACGCATTCCTCCCGAAAGTTCGGCGGGCATCATATCAACGGTTTCAACCAAACCCACATTTGTTAAGGCTTCTATTACCAAATCATTAACCGTTTGTTTGGTGGTTTTTATCCAGTGTCTTCTTAGCGGAAATTCCAGATTTTCCCTTACCGTCATTGAATCATATAAGGCATTGCTTTGAAAAAGAAAGCCAACTTTTACTCTCATTTTATCAAGGTCATCATGAGAAAGATCGGGAACTTCATCTCCAAAAACCTCGATACTTCCCGAATCGGGCGCCATTAATCCAATTATACATTTAATCAAAACCGATTTTCCGGAACCCGATTTACCCAATACCACCACATTTTCACCCTGATGTAACTCAATATTAAAATTACGCAGAACATAGTTTTCCCCAAAAGATTTTTGAAGATTGGAGATATGAATAACCGGTCGGGCCATATGTTCGGTATCTGAAATCATGTGATATCCATAATATCTGCAATTTGCGCAGCCATTAAATCAATAATAAATACAACAAAAATGGAAGCGACAACTGCTGAGTTGGCCGCCCGGCCCACACCTTCGGTTCCATTGGTGGTATTGTATCCTTTAAAACATCCAATAATTCCGATGGCTAAGCCAAAGAAAAATGATTTAATAATGGATGGTAAGACATCTCCAAATGTTAATTTTTCAAAAACCTGATTGGTATAAAGATGAAAGCTCACAACTTGTTTCATATTTACACCAATATAGGCGCCATACAATGAGATGGTATCGCTCAAAATAACGAGTAGCGGAACCATTAGCATAGTGGCAAAAACTCGTGTTACCACAAGGTATTTAAAAGGATTGGTGCCTGATACTTCCATGGCATCAATCTGTTCGGTTACTTTCATTGAACCGAGTTCGGCACCAATTCCGGAGCCAATTTTACCGGCACAAATCAAAGCTGTAATTACCGGCACAATTTCTCGCACCAATGAAACTGAAACCACTGATGGTAGCCATGATTCGGCTCCAAATGCTTCCATCGAAGGGTGCGATTGGATGGTGATTACCAAACCCATTATTAATCCTGTAATGCCTACAAGTGGCAGAGTTTTGTTGCCAATCTGAAAGCATTGCCTTATAAATTCGGCAAACTCATAGCGGGGCTTAAACCCTTCACGAAAAAATTTTACAGCAAAGCGGTACATTTCACCGGTTTCAACCAAAAAAAAACGGAATGCTGTAAATTTCATTTTAAAAATAATTTATTTAATAAACATGAGCTGCAGTCTGCTTTTTGCTCATTCTGTAACGCGGGTTTCATGTATCAACCTTTTTATTAAATTAAAAAGCCCAGCCTTTTTTGACCGGGCTTCCTGAAAAACGTTAATCCACTTTAATATTTATTGCAGGATTATCCATTAAATCTACTTTTTTGGGAATGTTTAGTTTTAATATGCCATTGGTGTAATTGGCCGCTATTTCATCGGTATTTATATTTTTTGGAAGGATTAACGAACGTGAAAAAGAGGTATATGAAAATTCTTTTATTTTAAAACGCTCCTTTTCTTCCTTTTTTTTCTGCTCTCTTTCAGCACTAAGAGTTAGTACATTTTCGGCAATACGTATTTTAAATTCATTTTTAGTGTAGCCCGGTGTGGCATATTCAATTTCATATTCCCTGATGTTTTCTTTTATATTTACCAAAGGAAATAATTGTTCATACTCTCTTTCAATCCAACGATTTGGCAATATATCATCGTAATCAATAACGTCATCTGCAACGGATGATACCGGTTTTCCATTTGATTTTAAAAGTGTCATAATTTTAAATATTAAAACGGTTATAGTTTAGCAAAACTAAAATCAATTACCTATTTAATGAATGAGCCTTCTCATTGCTTTTGATGATATGAGTCAGTTAAATATCTACTTTACTTAAAGCTTCTCCCTGCCGGTTTTGTTCTTCAAGTGTCCATCCGTCTGTTACTGTTGTTTCGAGCCAAACTTTTCCCGACTTTCTGAATAATTGAACCCCTAACCCATATACATCGCGGAAACTTTGATCCAAATTGGCTACAGTCATATCAGGAGTTATTGTAATTTTACCCGGGTTATTTACCGACCTGCACTCTTTTAATGTTTTACTACTATGTTTTACAAATTTTTTTATTGATTGGTCACCGTTCTTATTTGGGTTTGAAAAAAACTCAAGTTTCAGATAAGGAAATGCGGAATTAAACTCCTCCTGAATGGAGAAAATTTTTCTATTATCATCTATCATTATCTTCATGATTACGTTGCTATATCTCAATTATCTTTTCTGTCAAAAAATACAAATATCATTGTCGGCAGGTTGTTGGCAAACATGCTCAATTTACCTTCAATTATTTTTTGTACTTCGTTGTGGCTATCCATTAATAATTGATTTTATTCCTGAAGGGCAAGTAAGGGTACTTTTGTATGGAACACCATTCGCTTTGTATTTGATTCAATGAAAAAACTTTGCAGGGACGAATGAATTTGCGGAATCATTACTACCAAATCAATACTGTTTTCGTTCACAAAATCATTAATTCCTTCAATTATATCTTCACTTTCGGCATGGTGAAACGAATGATCTATACTAATCAGAGAATGATTAAGCCGTATCCCTGATAATTCCTCGGTTAGGGTTGGAACTGTTTCTAATTCAGGCACTATATTTAATACAAAAACATGGGCAGTAAACCAACAGGCAAATTCTTTTAATTGGTCAAGTACTAATTTATTGGGTGGTTTATTATAATCACACGCAAAAACAATTCTATGAATGTTGCTGTATTTTACATGTTTGTCTATTACCAATACAGGGCATTTGGCTTTTTTAATTAAGGAGGATGTAATGTTACCAAAAAGTTTTTCGGTTAAATATCCCACACCCTCAGTGCCCATTACAATCAAATTAATTTTGTTTAGTTCAGCAAAGCGGTTTATTTCATCCACTGCAAAACCAAGCCTGCATTTGCACTCAACAGTTATTTCTGAACCATGTTTATGATGAATTTGTTTTTCAATTTTTTTTAAACCGGCCATTGACTCCTTTTCAATTTCAGATATTGGAAGAATGGTAGGAATTTCGGATGGAACAATCGGAAAATTGTAAACATTAAAAAGAATAAGCTTTGCCTTAATATGAGTAGCTATTTCAACAGCATAATCAATGGCATTACTTGAAATTTTTGAAAAATCGGTAGGAACGAGTATTGTTTTCACGACCTTTATTTTTTATCATTCATCAATAAACAAAATTAATGGTGATAATAGTATTTCTTAATGAGTGAGGTCAGATACTGACATGATTCTTATCAGCATTAATTGAAAAACATTGCAACCAAATCATCTGAAATCTTTCAGTAAATAACGCCTGAATTTATGAAATCATTCAACTTTAGAGAGGATTAATTAAAAACCTCTCAATTTTTTAGAATTATAAAAAACCTAAAATTAGAAGTAGCATACGTGTAGCCTGTGTTTTTTAGAAATTAAATATTTCAAAAACTTCGGGCCGGTTTTACAAGGGTCGTTATATTTTTTTCAGGAACTGAACAACGTAAAACCTACCTAAACTTTGGTAAAGATTAGGATAATTAAATTTGATAAAATTTATAAGCTTGGTGAGCCTTTTAGATTTATTAACATGTGATACTTTCATCATTTGAGTATAAAAAATGAAACTTTTTAATTGCTCGTTCTCAATTTCTAAAGACTCCAAACTCCTTGTTTTTAACAGCTAATATTTTCATAAATCAATTGTATATTCAAGGTTTTGAGTAATTAGTATTCATACATAGTTTAAATAATTGGTTAGAATAAGAGCGTTCATTTTTTTTAAATGAACGCTCTTATATCTTACATTAATAAAAAATCAAGAAGTGGTATCAAGTCCCAAATCAATCACAAGGTTATTTTCTACTTTGCTAACTCCCGGAGCAAGCCATGCAGCGTCTTCGGCATCTTCTTTTTCGGCATACGAACGTACTTTTCCATTTAGAATAACGGTACTTCCTTTAGCTTCAAGATTAATTCGTTCGGCATCTACTGTGGCGCTGCGGTGAAAAGCAGCCTTAATTTTTTTGCTTATATCGGTTGCTGATACAGATGGCTTCACGTTGATATTATTGGTTATGCCTCTTACGCCGAATAGGTTTTCAATGCTGCTTTTGGCCGCATTTTTTTGAAATTCCCATTCTACCTCACCTTCAAGTGTTACCCAGCCATTTTCTACTTTCAAATCAATTTTGTCTTCTACCACTGCACTATGCCATTTAAGGGCATTTAATACCGCTTGTGCAATTTCAGTGTCGTTCTTTTTTCCGAAGTCGGAAATTTTAACTTCAATGTCTTCAGCTACTGCTTTTACATCGGCCACATTTTTAGCGGCTGTTTCAGCCGTAATCTTTTTGCCATAAGTATCTACAGTTCCTGATAGTGTTACAATCCCGTTTTTTACTGCAACTCCAATTTCACTTGCTTTTAGTAATGGCGACCAACGGAGTTCATCCATTACATCTTTTTGGATTTCTAAATCTGTTTTCATAATTTTTTTTTTGACTATTTAATAAATGAGAATTTTTTTAAAAATTAACAGTTCAAAGTTATTTTACCTATACCCTATTTTTCAATGATAAACCTCACCGTTCGATTTGATTGTAATCATTCGTTAAATTATTACTTTTAAGGCTTTTAGCAGAAAGGATAATTTTTAAAAAAATACAAAAATTATTAGAATTTCAATACCAATCGTGTATTTTCGATGGCATCAATATCCAATTACCTGACTGAAAATTTGACCAAAAAAAATCCCGCAACCGGTGCAGGATTTTTTTTAATGCCTAACATTTAGAGAAAGCTCTTTGAAATTAAGATACTTTTATTTCTTTAACTGCTTTACTAATTCCTAAGTCTCTTTTAGGCAAGGTTAAGCGAAGAAGTCCGTTCTCATATTTCGCTTCAATTTTGTCGGGAAGGCAATTGTCGGGTAAGCGAAGTGAACGGCAGAAACTGTTGTATGAAAATTCGCGGCGTGTGAAATTTTCATTTTCTTCCTTAGTTTCCTCTTTCTTTTCGGCGCTAATTGTTAACATGCCATTGTCCACAGCTACTTTGAAGTCCTTTTTTTCAAGACCGGGTGCAGCCAATTCAATTTTAAAATCCTTGGTGTTTTCAATAATGTTAACAGAAGGAACCCGAGTGGCAATATCTAAATCAAAAAAATCACCATCCATATCCCAAATTCGTGGGCTCAATAAACTACCTGTGTCAAACAGGTCGCTTGTTAACGCGGGTAACAAGCTTTTTCTTGCTAATGTTGCTAATGCTGTCATTTTATTTTTGTATTAAATTGTTAGAAAACAGGTTAATTAACGGTTCAAAATTAGGCTTGAAATTATCATAAAATGAATGATGTCAGTCACCGGTTTGCTTGATTGTAATCAATTTTTTTTAAGAAAAAATTAAGAGGAAAAAGTAAAAAATTAAAATCTTAAATGTACCTTGTTTAAAGGCTTTTAACACATATATAAGTGTCAGAATTAATTCCGGATTTATTCACTAAAATTGTCAAGAGTGATGCTGCGGGAAAATGAAAATCAGTCAATACCCGATACTTTATAAATTACGACTCAGGAAATTTACAAAACCGGGTTAATGACTTTAAAAAAAATTTAAAAAGGAATTCAGGAATTCAAACAACGCTCAATTTCATAAATCAACTCATCATGTTCAAATGGTTTTCGGATATAGCCATTTGCGCCCATACCAAGGCCGGTTTCTACCTCATTTTTATCAGCACTTGCCGTTAAAAAAATAAATGGAATTTTCAGGGTTTTAGCGTCTTTTTTTAGATTTTCGAAAACTTCGTACCCGTTCATTCCGGGCATCCAAATATCACAAAGTATTATATCAGGTAAATTTTCTTTAGCCAGAGCAAGGCCGGTAATACCATTGGCTGCGGAAATTATACCATATCCTTCCAACAAAAGGATTTCACATGTATTCTCACGGATATCTTTATTGTCCTCAATTATTAAAACGGTTTTCATTTTACATTGATAAAATCATACTAATTTTTTTGTATTGAGGTAAGTATTTATTGAAAAAAATTTGACTATTATTTAATCAAAAAATTTCAGGTGCAAAACTAAATAAAAAATTAATTGGAATGTTAAAATTTTCTGCACTTTTAATAATAAAATCAGTACATACCATAATTGAATACACCAAACTGATTTTGGTTCACAAACTTCTCTAATGATTAATATCACCAATGGCATTGATATGTATCATGTAGGAATTGATTATCCCGAAATAAATTTGAAAAAAAAACTGTGCCTCTCCAATTTTATAAATTTTCAACTTTACTTTACCTAATTAAACCACAACTTACATTACCAACTAATTTTAAAAAGTTTGATTCCCAATTATGAAATGCCCATGAGAAAAAATGTACACCAACCTCGAATGAAATTGGGCATTCCATATGACCTTAGTTTAAAAATAGATATAAATTACACATCGTAGATTCGGCAATACCTATAAATAAAAAATAGATATGAAATAATTGCCAAATCGAAGATTCGATAATACCTATGATTAAAAAGTAAATAAACATAAATTACATATGAAAACCATATTAGTACCAACTGATTTTTCAAAAAATGCAATTAATGCACTTTACTACGCCATTGCTATTGCCAAAAGAGAAAATGCAAAAATAATTCTGCTCCATGCATTTCATGTTACATATATGGCTCCCGAAATTCCCGTTGAGTTTTTGGATAAAGAAATTGCCCTTGCCCAACAGAAAGCCAACAAACTGATGAATGAATTATTTGTGAAATTAGAAGCCGAACATCTGAAATCAGAACTGATAGTGAAACAAGATAATGCAGAAGAGTTAATTCTTGAAGTGGCCGAAAAAAGAAATCCTGATTTTATAGTGATGGGAACCAAAGGAGCCAGTGGAATAAAAGAGGCAATTATGGGAAGCATTACTGCATCAGTAATTGAGAGAGCAAGATGCCCCGTAATTGCAGTTCCTGAAAATTCAGCCCTAAGCCCTATTAAGCATATAACCTATGCTACCGATTACCTTATTAGTGATATTGATGCTTTAAAGAAATTGGTTAAGATAGCAGAATTATTCAAGGCCGATATAACCTTACTTCACATAGCCGACAAACATTTTACCTATGAAACGGAAGACGATTATATGAATAAATTTAAAGGTAAAGTGATTGGTAAAATTCGATACGAAAAAATAGTGTTCAAAATAATATATGGCCAAGATTTGTTGGACGGGTTGGAGAATTACGTTAAGAAAGAATCTCCTGATTTGCTGGCCATGTCAACACATTATCGCAGTATTTATGATAAACTGTTCGGAACCAGTTTTACTAAAAAGATGGCTTATCATACCAATGTTCCTTTGCTTGCATTTCATTATAAACAAGAATCTGTAATTTTTATTTAACCAAAAACACCATGACTAAAAGTTTCAAAATTATACTTGCTACTGATTATTCAGAGGCAGTGATGAATGCCGAAAGGTATGCGGTTCAATTTGCCAAAAGCACCAATTCCGATCTGCGATTGGTTCATGTATATGAAATACCCCTAAGTTATACGCCGGCTAAGCCTATTGAATATTCCAAATCATGTGAAGATTTTCATAATTCGGAAATAGCAATTCTTGAACAACACCGTGATAAACTTTTTCATTCGTTGGATATAAAAAAGGATGAATTGAATAGCAATTGTGTGGTTCGCGAAGGAAGCGCCGGAAAACAAATAAGGGAAGAAGCCGAAGATTGGGAAGCTGATTTTATTATTGTTGGAACCCATGGTGTGAGTGGTTTTCGTAAATTATTTTTCGGAACTCATACCTGGGATGTAATTAAAAAATCAAGTGTTCCGGTACTTGCCATTCCTATTGATGGTATGTTTAACGGAATAAAAAATATTGTATTTGCACTTGAACAGCGGGAAGGTGAAATTTTGGCTATCAATTATTTGGTAAAATTAGCCAAACAATTTGATGCAGATGTTACGGCTCTGCATCTAACAAGCTTCGTGCTTCCAAAAGAATTTGAAATAGAAATGTTTGAAAAATTCAGAGATGATATACATGATAAAATATCGTATGATAAATTAAGCATACGTTTAGAATATAATCACGATATTATTCAGGGATTAAATGATTGTTGTTTACGTGCAAAGGCCGACTGGCTGGTGATGTCACCCCAAAAACCATCTTTATTCGAAAAAATAATAATGCTGGATTACAGTGTTACTAAAAATATGAGCTTTTATACCCGCACCCCGCTTTTGGCCATTCCTGAATATTACAATACCGATAATTTAAAATTTTGGGAAATGTTTGAGTTGGATGAAAAATATATGAATCAAGGTTCAGTTTAATTAGATGTGGTGGTTAATTCCGGCTATTATACTTTTGGTTTTTATCGGTTTGTTATTTGCCCGTTGGTTCATTGAAATAGATAGCACCAAAGACTTGTACAGTATTAGATTTGAAAAAATAGCAAGTGCAGGACTTACCTTGCATAACGATGCTATAAAATTTGAATTAAAAATTTTTGGATGGAAAAAAATATATGATTTTGAAAAACTGCTTTTATCACGAACCGAAAAATCAGCGGTGAAACCGGAATTAAGAAAGAGCAAGAACAGATTTAAACTAAAAAATCCTTTTCAAAAATTTATGAATGTGATGAAGAGTTTTAAAATAACACACTGCAATATAAAAATAGATACAGGCAATATGCCACTGAACGGAATATTATTTCCGTGTTTCTATTTGTTCAGTATCCGTACAAATAAAATTATAATGATAAATTTTTGGGGAGAAAACACAGTTGTTCTTCAATTAGAAAATTCATTAGCGCGAATGTTATGGGCGTTTTTTAAATCATAACAGGAAAAATATAACACAAAAAAACATGGACTACAATTTAAATGAAGTAATGGGCAAACTAACAGATTTTTTGAAAACTGAGGCAAAAACCGAAACTGTAATCGGGCAGCAATTTCAATTGGGCGAATTTCAATGTGTGCCGGTAATAGGAATAGGCTTGGGCTTGGGAGTAGGTGGTGGCGAATCCAAAATACCATCTGGGGCTGGCATGGGCGGAGGAGCAGGAATTGGAATGGGGCCACTAGGATTTTTGGTAACCAAAGGATCTGAAATTCAGTTTATTTCTACCCGGCAAGCCAAAGGGTTAAGTGCAGCTTTTGAAAAACTTCCTGATTTGCTGGAAAAATATTTGGATAAAAACGGAAAGAAAGAGGAGAAAACGACAGCTTAAAAAGTTTTCAAAATAATTTCCGCCTTTATTGGCAACGGATTGAAATCCAATGTCATTAAGTTAAGCTTTTTTGACCCTGAAAGGGTCTTAATGTTTATAGAAAAATATAGGATTTATGCTATTCGACCCTTTCGGGGTCGTATGTTCGAGGCCATATTTTTTCTATAAACATGTGATTCCTTCGGAATCATTCCTTATCTAAACGACATTGGATTGAAATCCGTTGCTACAAAATTGAACCGTTCCGATTGAACTTTGATCAATAATTCGGATGTTAATCGAACCTGTTCATAATCATTATGAGGCATTAGCCATTCTGGATATAATATTTATTGCTACTAAAAACTCATATAAATCTTGAAGTTATTTTAAAAACTTTGCTAACAAAGAATGATTAAAATCAATCATTT
>CAYHCM010000029.1:29922-34077 GCA_964355045.1 uncultured Chitinophaga sp.
TCTTGAAGTTATTTTAAAAACTTTGCTAACAAAGAATGATTAAAATCAATCATTTCTGTGATTACCTTCATTTCATGGAAGGATAACTGTTTATTTATTTGCCTCCTGTTTCCATTTTAAAATAAATTAATACCCAATAAATGAAAGTAAAAGAAATAATGACTACCAAATCACTGAAGTATTGCACACCCGAAACTAAACTTCACATGGCTGCCAAAACAATGAAAACAAGAAATTGCGGTGCATTACCGGTGGTGGATAAAGACAAAAAAGTGTTGGGTATTATTACCGACCGGGATATTTGTTTATCGCTAATACTAGAGCATGGCACGCCATTTATTAAAACTACTGTTGGGCAAATAATGCCTTTAAAGATTCACACCGTTATGCTAAACGATGATATTTCTATGGCATTTCGTAAGATGCGAATAAATCAAATTAGCAGATTACCGGTGGTTGATGAAAATGGAAAACTAAAAGGGATTGTTTCAATACATAACCTTATCAACACCCTTTTTATCCATGGTAAACAAGGATTTGGTGATATTTATTCGTCGGGCGAAAATTTATCAAAAACCATTATGGCGGTAACCGATAAATACAATAGTTTAAATGCCGGGCAGTCTTTGTTTTTTGAGCCGTCAATAACTCCAAATTTAAAAGATGAGCATGAATTTAAGGATGATTTGTATGAGGATATAGCAGAATTGCAAGAAGAATATTAATTTCCTTAATCCAAAACTTTAACTAAGAACCTATTTTTAAATACACTAATATCATTGTTAGGTTATCATGAAAATCAGGATAAAATATTTATTAGATATTGTTTTTCTACTGGTATTTTATGGCCTTGTATGGTTAATGTTCGACTTTAGCTATGGTCATAATAAGAATTCAGATAACAGGAAATTTAAAAATCCCGGAAAAGTTAAAAATTCAGATAGCATAAGGTTTATAAAATACCAAACACGTATGGCAAATTGAAATAGTATGACCAATGAGGAAATTGAATAAATTTAATAATATTGCCTTGAAACTAAGATATAATATTATGCTCTGAGGTTTTGAAAAAATAAATATGCAAACTCATATACAAACCATCCATTTTGAAACGGATATTAAACTGGAGGATTTTATATTAACCAGAATGGCTAAATTAAACCAATTTTATGACAGAATTGAAAGCAGTAAAGTATGGCTGAAACTGGAAAAAAATGGTACGGAAAAAAATAAAGTTGTTGAAATAACTCTGGATATTCCGGGTGACCGATTGTTTGCAAAAGATCAATCAGAAAATTTTGAACAAGCCTTCGGAATGACTTTTGATGAAATAAAAAAGCAATTAATAATGCATAAAATAAATGCTCTTGAAACGAGCAAATTGGGGATGAATAGGAAAAAACAAGGTGATATCTGAAAAACTATTTCGTTCCTTTTTTAAAAAATAAGGATGAAAATTAATCCTTTTTATCGGCTCGTCTTTTCTTTAAAACCCAATACAATCCTTTTACATTTATTTGCCATTGTGATAAAATAAATATTAGAATTATTTCTTCAACCAATTCATAGATTGTGGCAATGGCAGCCAGATAGAAAAGGGGATAAATTGGTTGATCGAAGAAAAATAAGGAAAGCATAAATACACCCAACAATACTGCCGATGCCTTCGCTGCATAAGTGTGGAAGCTGCTTAATTTTCCATACCTGATAAGTGAAAATATGACTTGAATAAAAAACAGAGATAATAAAACCATAACTATAAACGACTGTTCTTTTAAAAAATCTATTCTCAATTTAAATAATCCAATTATCGTAACCAAAATAGTCAATCCGTCACCAACCGAATCGAGTTTAGCGCCCAATACACTATTTACCTTAAACATTCTGGCTAAGTAACCATCAATGGCATCGGTTAAAAAACTAACCAATAATAACCATTTAAAAACAGTGATATTGCCGGTAAAAAGAAGAATAAGCAACAGCGGGGCGGCAATTACACGATATAAAGTTATGAAATTAACAGCCTTGGTTGTTCGGTTTGATTTTGAAAACAAATCATGCAGTGTCTTTATTTGGATTCTCCGTTTCATTTTTTAAAAAATTTAAATAACAGATTTTAACCCCCTCCGGTTTTTTGTACAAAGATGGATGGAATTGATTCAAAAAGAAATGATATTTTCAAATTTTAATAATGACGTTCATCATAAAAGTAATCTGTTGCGATTTTGGGTTACATTAAAAAAAAAATCACTCAATGCCAAAAATCATCTCATATGATGATTAAGTTCATTGAATTGGAATATTGTTAGTCATAGTTTTGAACCGTCTTAATTGATGAAGTTGTTCTTAAATATAAGTTAGGTCAGATAATAAAAGCTGTAAAAGGCTTTAAAACCGACAGACTCAAAGGCAGCGAGAGCTGATACTGTTTAAGGTGAAAATCCTTAATCAGGCAAGTGGCAATGATGTTTACATCGTGCCATTCGAAGAAACGATTATTTGTCGTAGTTTATTTACAATTGGAACCAAAAGTATAGGCTGAGTGTAAATAATTTCAGTAATGAAATTGTTTTTCAGGAAGTCCGAAGGTGGCGATGCCATAACATGTAAGCACAGCTTGCATGTGTGATTGAAGCAGATATACCCATTGTAAAAGATGGACAAACTGCCAAATCCGAAGCCGGCTTATAAACCGGTTACTTAAGTTCCGGTAATTGATTAGGAAAAAATGAATACACGGTATAAGTACTGATGCGTATGAAAACCAGTAGGATTTTGAGAACAGGTGCTTCGGCACCTGTTTTTTTTAAAAAATTTAATAGTTTTTTATAGATTCAGAAAGCAACAATATGTTATTTTCAGTTTTATTAATTTAAGGATGAAATAGTTAAATAAAAAAGTAATAAATGAGATAAATCATGGAACGAAGTGAAGGAAATCATTTTAATTATATGATATGATTTTCATCTTTACATAAAATTTCGAATCAATAAATTAGCAAGTTGATAGGATGAAACAGTAAAGGAATGATTAATCAGAAGATTGTTCTATAAGTATTGCAAAACATTTTTAAAAATTAATTTTAAGATTAATTTCTATAAGAAATAGTAAAAGGTAATTAGGGTAATAAAATAAAGCAGGAGTTATGAATTTATCAAAAAATGAAGAAATTAATTTTTCTGATTTGCGCAATAAAACAGAAGAAAAATTAATAATGGGTTCAAAAAAAAGAAGGATGAATTCTTCTTTGGAAAAGGACGATTGGCAAAATGTTAGCATTGCAGAACTTAAAGCTCAAAACAGGGAATTAATTACCAAACAATCAAAGCTATTAAACACTATTGAAGAATATACCCAACTCTTTGACTATGCGCCGGCAAGTTATTTTATTTTGAACAAAAATGGAGTTATTATAAATGTTAATAATACCGCCATTGATCAATTGGCAACTTCCAAAAAACAATTATTGGGAAGCAACCTTTCATCCATTTTTAGTGCAAAATCGTATCGCGACGAATATTACCGACACCGAAATTCGGTAATTGAAACAGGAGATAATAAGCATTTTGAATGTGAAATAAAACGATTTGACAGAACGGTTTTCTATGCCTTGATCGAAAGTTCTGTCGTTAAGGATACGAAAAATAATTTCAAACACTTTTTTTTAATATTAAGCGATATATCAATTCAAAAAGATAAGGAACAAAAAATTGCAATGGCATTGCTTAAAGAAAAAGAATTAAATGAGATGAAATCTCAGTTTATTACTATTGCCTCGCATGAATTCAGAACTCCTTTATCCACTATTTTAACCTCCTCCGAACTTATAGAAAAATATAACAAGCCTAAGGATGAAAGTAAAAGAGAGAATCATTTTCGTAAAATAAGAACCTCGGTTCAGCGATTAAAAGAGATATTAATGGATTTTATGTCGGCAAGCGAGATTGAGAGAGGAAAAATTAAAAATAACCCTGAATCCTTTAATCTTATTGAGGTTACCGAAAATCTTATTGAAGAAATAGTATCATACAATGGTACACATCATGTAACATATAAACATGTGGGTAGCTATCACACTTTGTTTTTAGATAAGATACATTTAAAGGCAGCTATGACCAATCTGTTGGTTAATGCCTATAAATACTCGCCGGATGG
>CAYHCM010000030.1:0-33279 GCA_964355045.1 uncultured Chitinophaga sp.
TGACAGACCACACAATTTTCATAAATAATTGGGGCTATATGTTGGGTAAATGTTAGCTTTTCAGGAGGAATGGAAATAGTATCTTCTATAGGCTGATTACATGAAAGTATGGTTAGTATTATTAAAAGGATTGAAATTTTTGACATTGGAAGCTTGGCAAATGTAGAGAGATAATTTTTGTAGTGCATGAATTATAAAATAAGGGTGTATGACAAATTGCACAATTCATTGAAATATTTCTATAATAAAAAAAAACCTTCATAGAAAACATTACGAAAAATACTTAACCTTATTACCTTATTCGTTTAAACAAATAAGGTAATAAGGTTAGTTGTTGTAAATGCTTTGATTCTACTAAGGTTTTCCTAAGTGTGCAATTTGTCATACGCCCTAAAATAACTCAGAACCTAATTTAGCCCTTCTACTCCTTAACCCATTTCTCATGTACCACCGGAATTCCATTGCTATAAATAATTATATAATAAATTCCACTACTCACTTTTTCCATATTTATAGAATTTAGGGAGTTTTGAAGTTTTGCTTCCAGAACTTTTGCTCCGTTTTGATTGTAAATATGTGCTGAAAGATTTTTTTTATCTGCAAAATTTACATCAATATTTAAAATTTTATTCCCCGGATTTGGATAAATAAATGCAGTTGGCAAATTGCTCTTCGATTCTAAAACCAATATCTCTGAATAATCAAACTTACCATCAAAATCAACTTGTTTTAACCTGTAATAAACAACTTTTCCAATGGAGGCGGCAGGTAATACATCCTTGAAATTATATTTTGAAATCTGACTTGTTGATCCCATCCCGGTTTGCCTTCCAACATTATTAAATTCAGTTTCTCCTTCTATCATTCGTTCTATTTCAAAATGACTGTTATTTATTTCAGAACCTGTTGCCCAATATAATTCTGCTTCAATTCCTGTAAGATTTCCTCTGAAATTTAACCACGTTACCGGTAAAGGTCCTCCTCCTCCATTGGCCCCTCCTCCCAGGCCCGAAAAACCATTTGTAAAATTAGCCGTAACTTTAATGCCATCTAAATGTGCTGCTACCACAGGGCTATTACCATAAACAGTATTAGCGACAGTACCTGTAGAAATTAAGGATCCGGCAGTTTTTATCAGGTTTAGGGTTGTATAGGCATTGGTAGTGGTCGTTACGAAACTATCTTTTTCGGTAGCTGAAAAGTACATTGTAATATCCACATCACCTGATGAATTGGCAATGGTTGGGGTTATTTTTATGGTTTTTTGAAGAATTCGCTTTGCAGTAGATGTGTTGGTGCTGAAATTTAAAGTACCTATGCCTGCGTTGTCAATTTCAACTTTTGTATTACCATAATTATGGGATGAATTGTTTTCTAATGTGGCTAATAAATTACCATTGGGCGAATAATAATCAACAGTAGCACTGCCCGCTAATGCCAGAGTTTGTTCTGAAACTGCGGTTTCAATAGATACTGATGTTGTAGAATTTGCAGGTCCTGAAATTGCAAAATCATCTACCATAAATCCATCAACTGTGTAGCCTGCTGAACTATATCCGGTAACTACACTAAATACTATTCGAAAAGCTACATTGGCATTGCCGGCTAAAAAAGAAACATCATAGGAAGTACTTTCACTGTTTACGGTAGTTGTCCATCCATATCTATCGCTAAATATAGCAGCATCCACAGGACAACCAGCCGATGGATACCTGTTATACCAATTTGTTCCCGATCCATTTACACCCAATCGAGTCCAGGTTGTTCCTTTATCAGTAGAATATTGTACTTGCACAGCAAATGGGGCATTGCAATAAGTTACTTCCATGCTTTTTCTAAAACTTAACGTATAAGAACCGGATGCAGTAAAATTAAAATTAGGTGAAAACAAAGCGCATTGATACGTATCATCTATAATATCGGCATCCAAATCTGTTTTCCATGCTTTTGTTCCTGAGCTAACTGTTGTCAGATAATTCGTAGGCACTCCTCTCTCCCATAAATTAATGGTACCTAAAATTGCTTTACCTCCAAAATGAAAATTATTTACATCATCAAAACTCCCGCCATCGGAAGTAGCGTAAGGAATACCCAAATTGGGCAATACCTGTATATAATCGGTTTTAGTTTTAACAATTGAACCGTTAATGGTAAGTTTTATCGTTTTTAAACCTCCTGTAGCAAAGGCATAGGTAGGGTTTTGAGTGGTGGCATCCGTTATCCCATCATTATTAAAATCCCAGGCAAACGAAGTGGCTTTGTATGAATCATCTGTAAATTGGATGACTTCTCCGGTATAAACTAAAACCTCATCTGCCGTAAAATCTGCTTTTGCTGTTGTAAAAATATCGGAAGTATATAATCCGCGGCCATGCGTAGCGGCTAAAATTAAACTATCAGCCGTTCTTATTTTTAACATATCAACTCTAACATTGGCCAAACCCGTAACACTTTGCCCCCAAACAGCCGGTGAGGCATAAATATCATTGCATGTATAAATTCCCATTTCAGTGGCTAATACTACTTTGCATGAATATGTTGGGGAAAACAAACCCCAGTTAACAGGTATATCAGGTAGGGTTGAATTATCATCAATATCTGTCCATGTTGGGGTTCCGCCTGTTCCGTTTTTTGTTACCAAAACACTATTTCCTAAACCATAATTTGATTGGGTTACCAAAATAGTATCGTCTGTCGCAGCTTTTCTAATATCAATTGAAGAAATTCTTCCGCCAAAGGCCGTATTTATTAATGTAGGTGAATAAGGTGAAGTTATGGTATTGGCACCGGTAATTTTATAAATAGCACCGCCTGAGGTACCTATATAAACCGTTGTTGGCGTATTGGGCGAAACCTTTATATGGGTAATTCCACTCACTCCGGTTAAGGTAATGTTCGTTCGGGTTGGTGTTCCAAATACTGTTGTCCATCGTGATAGTGTGCCACTTCCTCCTTTGGTGTAAAGAATATCATTAACACCATCCAAATCGCCGGGATTTATAAAATCACCTGCATTATCAGAACCAGATAAATCTGAAAAATTTGTTGCATCCGTTGACACATAATAATTAGAATAGACATAGGAAGATATTTGATTGTTGCTGTTTGTTTGATCAATAAAACAAAAAGCCCCGTCGCCGCCACTCACTTCCGTAACACTATTGATACCCGCATCGGTAAATTTATGGGTTCCATTATCCTGTGTACCGCCTATAAAATTATTTGAAAAGGCTGTATTAGCCATGGCGCACGAATAGTATTGAGTAACATTATAATTCGTATTTATGTCGGTATAAGTAGGTGAAGCAACATTAAAATTTGTAGATTTATAAATTCCGCCATCACTTCCAAATAATGCAAATGTGGCTGTACCGGGTTTAAAAACCAAAATATGATGATCGGAATGCATCATCTGATTGGTGCCCAAAAGGGCTGCCCCCGGCATGGCATAAAGCGACCATGCTGTAATTTGCCGATAGGTAGCTCCGGCATCCTTTGATTTTACGTATTCAATGCCTCCGGCATATACGGTTGTGGCTGTATCGGGATGGACTGCTATTGATAAATCATACCAGGATTGCCCTCGGGTAAATTCAGTAGTGGCAGTGGAAGCCTGATCATAAATTAAAGGACACGACCTTGATGTCCATGCCGATCCTGAAGTGCTTGAATAATAAAAACCCGGATTCCCGGATTGTTCGCACAATAAGTAAAGCGTGGCAGCATCGCTTGGGGCACAGGCTATTTCAATTCTATAAAATGTTCCGCTTGGGGTTACGTTGGTCCAGGTGGATGAAGAATATTTCCATACCTGACCTTGATTTGAATAATAAATATTACCATTCGCTGCTAATTTTACATCCATTCCGGTATTATTTGAGGCGGCAGGTGAGGTTCCGGTTGTTAAAAAAGCCGACCATGAAGTTCCTCCATTTGTTGATTTAAATAATCCGTTTGAAGTGGCTGCATAAACGGTTCCATTAGTTGCAATGGCTAATCTGTTTATGTAATAAGGAACGCTTCCATTCATTACCGAACCCAATTGGGTAAAAGTACTTCCACCGTTTGCGCTGCGCCAAACTCCGGCGCCTCTTTGCGCGTCACTATTATAAAAACCTTCGCCGGTTCCAAAATAAATGGTATCGGGATGGGCTTGTTTTTGGGCTAAACAACTAATGCCAATGTTACTGAAGAAATCATTAACTTTCGTCCAACTTGGAGTGGTGGCATCAATATCTGTACATTTAAATAACCCTCCTCCTACGGCTGCTGCAAATACTGTTTTATTGGTACCATCATTTTTGTCGAATATAATTGCCCGGGTTCTTCCGCCAATATTATCAGGTCCTCTTTCTCTCCATTCAACATTTGGAATAGCAATTCGTAAAGGATTATTTTCATTTAACTTCAAATAATCTTCATAAACTTTTAATAAATTTTCTTTTGAAATCTCTCCTGTCAAAGGATTCTTAACCCTATTGAATTCCCATTCATCCCGTTCTCCGGGTAAATCGGATTTAATATTCTTGTTAACATATTCCGTCGTACTGCTTATTGTTTTTTGGGCAAAACGATAGTGTGAACATGCCGAAAAAATGCAAATACAAAAGAATAAATTGCAGTATTTTAATCGCATAGCAATTCAAATATAAGAAAATGTTTGAAAAACAAAAAAATATTAGAAATATAGGCTAATTCTTTTTTTGAGGTGCTATCAAAGATTTTGAAAATGTTTTTCATGGAAGAAGAAAACCTTAGAAGAAAAAGCGATATAATATCCTCTACCTTATTACCTTATTTTTTTAATAGAACCAAGGTTTTTTGGCCCGCCTTAGGTGGGATAAATGTTTCATATTCTTCGGCAAATGTAACCTTCTTGTGATGGTTAGGTTGATTTAATATATATTTACATACTTTATCAATATCTGATTTCGAAACTGAAAAAGCTGAAGCAGTTTCTTGCCATGAAAATGTTGATTTACAGAGTTTATTTTTATTTATAAAACGTTCCGAACTTTGTGCAATTATTTCTGCAATGTATTCCTCTGATAATTTTGGAGAACGGGAAATCAAAAAATGAGCATGCTCCGGATTGGCATATATTGCATACATTTGGCATTCGTTGTTATTAACAATTCCAGTAATATATTTTTCAATTCTATCTCTATGTATTTCTAAAATAATGGGTAACCGATGCAGGGTTGTGAATATAAAATGAATATATAAATTAGAATATTCTATTTTCATTTTTAATAAGGTAATAAGGTCAAATAATAATGAGAAATTTTTCTACTAAGGTTTTTCTGTGCCTCAATACAAAATTAATTACTTTTTTGATAGCACCTCAAAAAAAGAATTAGCCGAAAATGTAAAAGAATAATTATTCAATGAAACAACCAACTGCCCGAGTCTTTTTTACGCTTATCGGTTTTCCTTCCGAAATATTTTTCAAAGCATCCAACAAATAATACTGTGTTGGTTGGTATTTCTTTTGCCCGGCCTGAATGGCCTGATCATCTATTTTTCCTGAATATAATTCGACTCCTTTTAAATCAGTAACTACAACCTGCGGCACTACTGATACCTTATATTTCTTTGTTAACTTATATTTTTTATCAATCAAAATTTCAGGTATAAAATGGAAGTTGTTTTTAAATGAATCTATTTCAGTTAACGAATATAAATTTCCCGGAACTATGCCATAAAACTGAAATCCTTTTAAATAATACGTGCTGTAAACCTGATTGAGCGCCATGGTATAAAATTGTGAAAAAGGGCAATCGGGCACCAAAAATACATAGATGATGGCTTTGGAATTTTTATTTATTTCAATATTTGCATTTTCACCTTTTAAATTTTGAAAAGGGCCTGAATTGCAACTTTCTAAAATGCCTATAATTATAATTACCACCCATCGGTTCATGGTCTGTTTAGTTCTAAAAATTTGTTTTTATAATCAATCACAGCGTTTCCCATAAATAATATATCTCCACCAATTATCAGGTCAAATGGTTTTATTTTTAAAGTTGCATACTGCATGTTTACATGCTCCATTTCTATTAATCCGGTTATAATATCATTAAAAATCAATTTGCCAAAACTGATTGTTTCTACTCTGGCAAAAGTTACATTCATTTCACCGGGGTGTATGCCGGTCATTTGATTATCATTTGGGTTTAGGTATTCAGCAAGTCCTAATTTTAAACTCAGGGTTTTCCCAATTACCGTTTTGCTGGCTCCTGTATCTATCAATGCCCTGCACTTTGTTCCGTTTACTTTTACCTTGCAAAAAATGTGGTAGCCATCGTCACCCAGAGATTGTAATTTTATTTTTAATTTCATTATTAAATTATCATTTGAAT
Source organism: uncultured Chitinophaga sp. (assembly GCA_964355045.1). Lineage (GTDB taxonomy): Bacteria > Bacteroidota > Bacteroidia > NS11-12g > UBA9320 > JABWCE01. The sequence goes on from CAYHCM010000030.1 coordinate 6,363, forward strand.
CCCTTCGAAAAGTAAGAAAACCTTAACTTGCCACTAAAACACAAACACACCAAAATGCACAAAACCATAAATAGCACTAAATTTTAAGTGTACCTTTTTGATTTAGGATTGCCCTGCAAAAAAAGGCTTTTATAAGTGGACTCATATTTATTTTTTAAAAAATGATGGAATGATTTTAATTAATCCCATTATTTCTGTAGTTGTATTTCAAAATTGTTCTGATAAACTATAAATTAGCAAAATGTTTTTTAAAGCTTTGTTGGTCTCTTACTTATTATTGATAAATTTTTTGACTTTAGCTCAGCATAAAGGAAATAATAAATCAGCAGCAAATGTAATACTACCGAATCACTTCTGTTCACCGGCATCTCCTCAAAATTCTATTTTATCAGTAAAATCAAAACCCTCCCAAAAAAATACATTTTTTATACCAGCCCCATTTAAAAAACCAGCCATACCCAAAAAATACCAATTCCTCGATTATCAGTATATTTTTGGATATACCTATTCGCTCAATCGAAACAGTGCCATGAATATGCACCCCGAAATTGGAATAGGAATTGGAAATAAAAAATTTGATTATACCACCGGCATTACCGGAACTTACCGCTTTTTAAAAACCCGTAAACCTTTTATTTATTATCATAATAAGGATACATTTTCTACCCGTTATTTTGCCAATCTTGCATTTTCTTTTTATTTTCATAAACCATTTTTTCAGAAAAACCTGAGTGAGGCATTTGTAGAAATTGCCCCGGGCTTCGAAATATTATATTTGGAACGAACTGCTCAAACTTACTCACAAACCCGTGCTTATGCCGTTAGCTTTCATGGCATGGGTGGTATTGGTTTTCGCTTAACCAAAAAAAATCTTCGCTATTATCAGATTGCCCTGAACACGAACTATAATAATTTTTCGTACGGCAAATCAACCACTATTCCGGCTCAATTTTATTTTAATTTTCGGCTAACTTTTGGGTTTATTGTAAAAGATGACTGGGCCATAAAACGGAATTATCAAAAATAAAATCTGTCAAATCAACACTCCTATTCCCATACCAATTAAAATAAAATTTCTATATCTGTTTACCACATATCCATATTTTTTTAAATCTTCGTTTATGGATGTATTGAACCCGGAACTGAAATCATCTTTAATTAACTTGAACCCAACTGTAGAAAAATTCATTTCACCACTTAATTTGAAAAATACGTTGCTTGTTAAAAGAAGCTTGGTTTCGCCGCCAAAACAAATACTAAAATTTGTACTTTTGGTCTCTTCTAAATCAGTTGTTTTATACCCTGACTCAGCCAAAGCTTTCTGACCGGGTGTGAGACTCCAGTTATCTCTCAGTTCATAAATAAAGTTATTTTCGAGGGCTTTATTAATATTCATATCCAAACCAAAATAATACCTTAAACCTATAGGGGCGGCTACTGTTTTGTTTGACGCAAAAAAACCGTAGCGCAGCCCAATATTTAGCATGCTATAATCTGATACACCGCCTATTTTTTCGTACTCTGCCATAAATGTTTGCCCGTCCAAAGTAAATTCCTGTGCTAAAACCTCTGTCCATTGCTCGGGGGCATAACTTTTTGACATAGGCACTTTTTGATATGCTATGTGGCAGCTTATACTATAATATTTGGATGTGGCGCATTCCAGATAAAAATCATTATTTGTCATTAATCTTCGTCTTGAAACTTCATCTTTTGAGCCTACTTTATATTCATCTTTCCCTGGTAAAAATTGAAGGGAATTGATTATACAATACTGCATATTGTATTCTACAGCTATTTTTTTACCTATAAAACCCGGGTTGTTTTGGCAGTAGCCCATATTCATAAAACATAATAAAATGGATGTTGCAAAAAAACGTGGTTGATATTTTATCATACTATTATTTACAGATTTTATTAGAGAAGAACTCCCACTCCCATTCCTATGAGAAACATGTTCCGAAAATTGTTTAAAGACCCGCTACTTTTTTTCAAATCTTCACTTACGGTGTTATAATCCTCAGATGTATAGTTCGAATTTTCGCTTACCATTTTAAATATATTGAATGAAAAATTAAATTCTCCGTTCAACCTGAAATATACCGATTGCGTAACAGGAAATTTTGATTCGATACCATAGCCAATACTAAGGTTCATTGCTTTTGAATCCTTATAATCTTTTTTAATATTTTTAACAGCATATTCTTCCTGGGCATCTGTTAAATTTGAAGGATAATCATTTGCAATATTATAAGCGTAATTATTATTTTCAGCTTTATTCGAGAAAATATCTAATCTTAAATAATGACCTAAACCTATAGGTGAGGCTATAGTTTTGTTATACGAATACATAGTATATCTTACCCCAAGCCCGAACAAGCGAAAATCCGCAATTCCAGCCCTTCTATTGAAGAAAACTAAGGTTTGTTTACCGCTAATTGTCATATTTTGACCTATTAATACTTCACTCCCATAACGTGATCCTCCATCAGATATCACAGGTACCTTTTGATAAGTGATGTGAGCCGCTAAACTTCTGTATTTAGAGATTGAATATTCAAAATAAATATCATTGTTTAATAAAATTTGAGCTAATGAGGCATTTTTTGGCGGCTCAATAATATCACCCGTTTTTAAAAGGCAATATTGACCACTATAACCTACCGCTATTTTTTTACCCAAAAAACCAGGATTGCCTTGTCCGAAACCAGAATAAATAACACCTGTCAAAATAAAAATTAAGATTGAAATTTTAATTTTATTTCCCATTTTTTAAATCATAAAGTTGGTTATAAATATTAGCCCTTAAAATAAAATTTTTAGGCCGTTTGTTTATGGAAGTATAATCTACCAGTACAGGCTTTCCTGTTTCTACATCATACACCAATAAAAGGTTTTCGAGTGATTTATCTTTTGAAAACTGCCAAATTAAATAAAAAGGAAGTATCGGATATAAGAAGGTAGCAGTGGCACAAGCCATCGCATCAAATTCACGCCTGTCTTCCGAATATTTATAACCTGTCCAGGCTAAATATTTTGTTTTATAATCGCTGAATGCCGGAGCAATAAATTCCTTCTGATACAATTCCATAGTAAGGGTATCATTGCTCACCCTTTCTATTAACCAATCATTGAGCAAAGCAAACTTATTAAACGCATCGGTATCAAAATTATCTTTGCCTGCTTTGTCCAATACCGTTAAATTTATCCCGGATCTTAAAGCTTCTTCTTTATAATATTGTGCTATTTCATCCTGAGTGGCTTCGTCTTCCAACAAATAAGCTTTACCGCTATACCGCGCATTAAAATCCGGGTTAAAAAGAACTATTGAAATTATTTCATCATGTTCCTTTTCCTCTTCTTTACCAAAAAATCCATTCTTTTTCTTTGTTTTAACTTCCTTCTTTTTTACTACTTCTTCCTCATCGCTGCCTTCTTCATCTTCATCTTCATTATCGCTTTTTGCGAGGCTTTTCGAAATTTCAGAAAAGTAGGTTTTAAAAACTTTGTCTTTAAATAATTCATAAAATGCAGCATAATAATATTTATCGGCCTTGTCTTTTGATTTTTGTTTACTTTTCAATTTGTCCACTTTGCTTTTACCTACTGTTGCAGTATCAATAATGGCAGGTTTAAAATCAGTAAATCCGGTTTTTACAACCTTATTAATAACCAACATATCAGTAAATACCTGATCTCTCATTCGTTTTAATTGCTCGTCCTTTGGATATTTAGCACTCATTTCCCAAAGGTATTTTGATGCTAATACAGATAGTTCCTTGTCTTTTAGTTTGGTAAAAAATTTAGGAACTTGCTGCACATCTCCTTCGTAATCGTCGTCATCACATCCATAATCATTCAAATCATCATCATAGGCCGCATGATGCTCTAATGAATAAATACTCATCGCTTTTATTTTATCGGTATATGTATTGGCTCCATAGGTATTATCCAAAAGGTAAGCTATGTAATAAGCCTTGGCCGGATTGCCCGATTTTATATAAAGGGCTGCCGACTCAAAACGGGCTATTTTTTGCACTTTAATAAAATCTGATTCGGAAACCAAATACAAACTTTTACCGCTTGAATCAACGTCACTGCTCTCCAATTTATTAATAATATTGGTTTTTCGTTTTCCAACATTGGGGTGAGTTTGTTCTTCGTCATCCTCATTTTCATCGGCGCTTATTTCGTCGAGCTTGGTAGAAGTATAGTTTTCAGGAAATTTGTAATACTCGGTTTCAAAAATGGTTGGTTGCCATTCTATCATATCATAAGGCAGGTACGAATACAACAATACATCGAAAGCCGATACCGCTGCATAGGGATTATACTTCGATTTTAAAAACAGATCCATTCCCTTTTCGTCAGCCTCTGTTTCATTAATTTTTGAATACTTATAGAGCGATCTGAGTCTTTCTTCTATAGTTACGGTTGAACTTCTTCCTCCTCCTCTCAAAATTGCTTCCCGTTTTTTAAATTGTTCAAAATTGTGTTTTTCGGTATAATGCACTATTTCGTGAGCCATAATAAATGCCAACTGCGCTTCATTTTCTACCTGAGCTATAAGACCTGTGGTTATAAAAATTATTCCCTGATTTGTGCTAAAAGCATTGGCAACAGTACTTTTTAAAATGTAAAACCTCAGTTCTTCCCTCAAATCTTTTTTATCTTTTAGCAATACATCAGCTATTTTATTTACGTATTGTCCCAATGCATCACCATAAATAACCCGTCCCGACATCATCATATCGGTAATGGCAAAATTAGATTCAAGCGCAAAATTCCGTTTTCGTGTTTTATCCTTTTTTGTGGCGTTTTCCTGTTTTATGTCCTCTAAGTCCTTTTTGTATTTTTCGGATGCCATCAGTTTAAAATCTTCGGGCATTTCACCTTTACTCAAAAGCGTTTGATAATTTTCAAAATCCTGTGCTGATGCAAAGATTGAAAAGCACAGAAACAATACTAAAATGGGGAATATTTTCATATGATAAATCAGATTTCAATAATATCAAAAAAAAACATAACAATAGAAGTTATTTTTTTAATTATCCTATTTTCTGCATTGGTTTTAATGGTTAAATATTTTAACTTTGCAACCCTTTAAAAAACGGACTCGTGGCTTAATGGATATAGCATCTGACTACGGATCAGAAGGTTGGGGGTTCGAGTCCCTTCGAGTCCACAAAAAGAAGCCAAATCAAAAATAAGGTTTGTCTTTTTTGAATAAAAAAGATAAAAGGACCAGTAGCTTAATGGATAGAGTCCCTGACTTCGGATCAGGTGGTTGGGGGTTCGAGTCCCTCCTGGTCCACAACTTTTATCAAACCTCTAAGGTTTCCTAAAACCTTGGAGGTTTTTTTTAAATTTGCACCCTTATAAATCAAACTAAAGTGAGAATGATAATAAAATCAAATTTCAAATTCTTTGTATTCCTAATTCTGTTTTCATTTTGCTTCCTTAATCTTAAAGCACAAAATAAAAACCCCAATCCCGAAAAAAACCCTGTTAAAGCAATGTTTTTTCAGAGGTACATAAATATTAAAAGCGTTTTTCCTACTCTTAATTTTCTCCTAAAAAACCAATTATTTCATCATTATAAAAAATTTATTTCACCCTTAGATAAAAAAGGCTGGCAACTAACTTTTGAAGATAATTTTGATAGTATTAATAAAGATAAATGGCGACTTGGTCAACCATGGGGTTATTTCCATGATGGTTCATTACACCAATATCACGAGGAGAAAAATGTGATTACAAAAGATGGTTTTCTTTATCTTTCAGGTAAATATAATCCAAAAGAATTTTTACATAAAGATAGCGCCATTATTATTCCATATAGCATAGGGTTAATAAATTCAGACATATCATTTCAGCAGAAATACGGGTATTTTGAAATACGTTGTAAAAATCCAAAAGGCCCGGCTACATGGCCGGCATTTTGGCTAACAGGAGCTACCAGATGGCCTCCTGAAATTGATATTTTTGAAATGTATGGTGGAAAAACCGGGAAACGAATTCATAAGCAAATCTCCTCCATTCATTATGGCATAAGTGCTCATAAATCGCGAGGAACTTTAATCCGTAAAATATGGTTACCGAAAGATACGGATACGTGCTTCCATGTATATGCGTGCAAATGGACTCCAAAAAATATTAAATTTTATACCGATGGTATTTTGGTCAGAAATCAACGCATTAATAAACGACTCCGTAAATGGATGGATGAGGAAATGGTCATAATAATTAACAATGCGTTTGAGCCCAAATATTTAAAATACCTGCCAAAAGATTTTAAAGGAAATGAGTTTGTGGTAGATTGGGTGAGGGTTTATAAGAAATTGTGAATGGTGAATTACCCCACCAATTTACTAATAACCTTATCTGTTTTATTATCCATAAATGAATCCGAATATTTTACATATCTATAAAACTCTTTGCTCTTAGCAGCCTGGCTACTAACCTGTCTTACTCATATTTCCGGCATACCGTATTGTGAAATATAAAATTTTATTTAAATTTGAAACATGGATGCCATAAAAATAAATCAACCGCTAACCAATCTGCAGCTCGAATTATTGCAGGTGTTTTCCTTAAAATTAAGCGATAATGAATTGCTTGAAATAAAAGAAGTATTATCAAAATTCTTTGCCAAGAAAGCTATGGATGAAATGGATGAACAATGGGATGAAAATAAAATGAATAAATGGTTGCAAACCGATTTTCATAAAAAATGATTGTTGTAATTGATACGAATTCTCTATTGGTTTCTATTGGCAGAAAATCACCCTATAACAAAGTCTTTCAATCTATTTTTTCGGGCAAAATAAATCTTGCTGTTAGTACTGAAATTTTAAATGAGTATCATGAAATTATTGGCAAACAAGCTTCACCATCCATTGCAGATAATGTATTAGAAGCAATACTAAAATCTCCCCACATTATTTTTTGTAATGTTTATTTCAGGTGGAATTTAATAACAATTGATCCGGATGATAATAAATTTATTGATACCTATGTTTCGGGGAAAGCAGTTTACCTTATTACCAACGATCATCATTTTGATATTTTAAAAAACCTTGATTTTCCTAAAGTAAATATTATAAAATTAGATAGTTTCGTGAAGCTTTTGGATTAAATATTAAAATAAAATTGAAAAGAATTTCTTTTAATTCTATTTATTTGAGCAGAAGTTATAATTATAATCCCCCTCGCTGGAGCATGAATGGCTGCAATCGCATGTGCCCAAGCAGCGCGATGTGTGCCAAGATCGTTACTAAATTGCAATCTCGCCAAAGGCGAAACGAATGTTGAATAAACGAAGATTATACGATGTAATATCAAACAAATTTTCAATTTTGGTGTGTATTCTTTTTTGAAAGTTAAAACTTTTAATTCAAATATTAATCTCAAAATTCCACCATCTCAAACCACCAAACTAAAATTTCATACCCATATAAATACCCATAAAAAAACACTTGCATCCTTTATAAATAAACCTTTGTTTTGAAAACACTAAAAACAAAAAAATATAAAATGAAAAAACTAATCACTATTACCCTACTTGCATTATTATTAGCCTTAGTAAACTGTAAAGACAAAGGCACTGACCCTGAACCTGACAAAACCCTAAACAAAAGTTTGATAACTGGTAAATATTGGAAAATGAATACTCCACCTAATTTTGGTCATTATTTTGGTGCTAATGGTAAGTATTATTTACCCGATGGAATAACAGAATTCGGAACTTGGAAATGGTTAAACAATTCAGACAGCATGGAAATTATTATACCACAATTATCCAGTGAAGAAATTTGGTACGCAGTATATTGTACTGAAACAGAACTTAAAATGCGATTAGGTAATGCGGATAAAAATGGGAAGATATTTTACAAGCAATAAGTAAATGCTTCAATAACTAAATAAAGTCCAAATGAAAATTTGGGCTTTATTTATGTAAAAAAAATAATAAAATAAAGTTTAATTGCTTACTTCTTAATCAACTAAAGATGCAGGTATGAGGTCAATTATTTTGATGGTAAAAAATTAGATTTTTGAACTAAATCCGGGAATATACCATTCACAGTTCAACATTGCTGAACGCTGCGTTTAATAAATTCATTCAACTTTTCACCATGTAACATATTCTGCGCCAGCAATGCCAAATCAGCCAATTGACGGGCCGATAAGTTACGTTTGGTTTCATCAGCTTCTGATGCTAATTTATTTATAGCAGGATGATTGGAATTTACGGTTACATCAAATTTTTCAGGCATATTGGCCATAAAGGCATACATACCGCCACCTCCCATTTGGTTCATTTCACGCATCCTTCGGTCAAACTCATTTCGGGTTACTGTTATAAACTGATCATCGGGCGAAAGAGATTGCAATTCCACTTTAAAGGTTTCTTTTTCAAATTGATTCTCGATGGTTTCAGTTACTAATTTTTTTGCATCCTCACTCAACACCGACTCAAACGATTCCCCTTTGTCAATAATTTTATCTACCGATGATGAGTCAACACGCTTTATTTGGAATTTTTCATTCTTCTGTTCAATGTGCATGATATAATGATTGTCAATCGGTTCATCAAATACCAGAACATCATATCCTTTAGCTATTAACGGGCCAATGAATGCATACTGCTTTTCCTTATCGTTGGTATATAAAGCTACCCTATTTCCGTCTTTATCGGTTTGGGTAATGCTTATTTTTTCAAGATACTCTTCAATAGTTGAAAATTGGCCATCTGTATTTTTCAGTAAACAAAATGATTTAGCCCTTTCATCAAATTTTTCATCGCTTATAATTCCGTATTTTACAAACAGGCTCATGGCAGGCCATTTGGTTTCAAAATCAGCTTTATCGTTTTTATATAATTCATGAAGTTTATCTGCTACTTTTTTACTGATGTGCGAGGTTATTTTTTTAACATTGCTATCCGATTGCAGCGAGCTTCGTGAAACATTCAACGGAATATCGGGAGAATCAATTACGCCCTGCAAAAGCATTAAATAATCGGGAACAATTTCCTGAACCTGATCGGTAACAAATACCTGATTGCTGAATAATTTTATACGGTCTTTGGCCAATTCCATTTCACGTTTTGCCTTAGGAAAATAGAGAACTCCTGTAAGGTTAAAAGGATAATCCACATTGATATGAATCCAAAACAAGGGGTCTTCCTGAAACGGAAATAATTCTTTATAGAAAGCAATGTAATCTTCATCCTTTAAATCGGCCGGAGATTTTTTCCAAATGGGATTGGTATTATTAATTACCTTCTCGTCAAATTCAATCTCCACCGGTAAAAACTTGCAGTATTTATTTAACAATTCATTGATTTTCCATTTTTGTAAAAAGTCCAGTGAATCTTCGGCAATATGAAGAATAATATCCGTTCCGCGGGTTTTGCGTTTGCCGGGGCCTAATTCAAATTCAGTATTACCGGCGCATTTCCAATGGGCGGCTTTTGCACCTTCCTGATAACTCAAGGTTTTAATTTCAACCGTATGGGCTACCATATAGGCCGAATAAAATCCAAGGCCAAAATGCCCGATGATTTGCGTATCGGTGCTGTCCTTATATTTTTCTACAAATTCCTCCGCTCCTGAAAATGCAATTTGATTAATATATTTTTCGATTTCCTCAGCCGTCATTCCAATTCCGCTATCACTTATGGTAATGGTTTTGGCTTTTTCATCCACATTTACTTTTATTTTTAAATCTCCCAAATCGCCTTTCAACTCGTCTTTGGCAGCTATTACAGATAGCTTTTGCGTAGCATCCACGGCATTGGATATTAATTCCCTTAAAAATATTTCATGGTCAGAATAAAGAAATTTTTTAATAATGGGGAACAGGTTTTCGGTGTGAACGGATATATTTCCTTTTTGCATGGTTTTAAATTTTTTTTTACAAGCTTACACTTGCAAAAGGCAAACCATAGGAATTGGGGTGAAAAAATGGCAGTAGGAAGAATATCAAGCCTTTTTTAATAACTAAATACTTTAACTATTTTTGTTAAATGAAAACGATTAACCATAACTCCAATCATTTCCCTATAATTATTGAACAGGACGAGGATAATATCTATATAGTTTCCTGCCCAATGTTCAAAGGGTGTCATTCTTTTGGTAAAACTATTGATGAGGCCATGGATAATATTCGTGAAGTTATTGAACTCTGTATAGAAGAAGAAAAGGAAAAGAGCCAAAAAGAATATCAAAATAAATTTATTGGATTTAGGGAATTAGAGCTAAATAATTAATGAGCAAGCTACCGGTTGTTTCTGGCAAGGACTTAATTAAAATATTACAAAAAAGAGGCTTTGAGATTACACGAATTAAAGGATCTCATCATCGGCTAAAACATCCAAATGGCATCTTAACAACAATTCCTGTTCATAAAAATGCCCCTTTACCAAAAGGTTTATTATATAAGGTTATTACCAAGGATTTAGAAATTAGTATTGAAGATTTTTTAAACTGGTTAACCTGATAATTTATTTTTGCATTTCATTTAAAATCCTGCAAACCCTTTAATCATTTAAATCCTGTTCTAAACAAATTGACCAACCTCCTCCCCTACAACACTTTTGGCATCTCAGTTTTCGCTTCGCAATTTGAGGAGCTATCTTTTGTTACTCAATTGCAAAATTTAATTCTGGAAAATTCCATTTCAGAAAAGCCTTTCCTAATACTTGGCGGCGGAAGCAATATTTTATTTACCAAAGATTATGAGGGTTTAGTTTTAAAAAATAATCTTAAAGGAATTACAATTGAAAAAGAAGATAAAAACTATGTTTGGGTAAAGGCTGCAGGTGGCGAGATTTGGCACGATTTGATAATGTATTGCGTTAGCAAAAACTGGGGTGGAATTGAAAATTTATCCTTAATTCCCGGAACCGTTGGGGCGGCACCTATGCAAAATATTGGCGCTTATGGTGTGGAAATAAAAGAAACATTTGAAACCTTAGAAGCAGTAAATTTAAAAACCGGAGAAATTGAATTTTTCAATAAAGAAGCCTGCAAGTTTGGCTACCGCGAAAGTATTTTTAAACATGAAGCCAAAGGAAAATATTTTATTACTTCGGTTACTTTAAAACTAAATAAGAGACCGGTTTTAAATACCTCTTATGGTGATATAGAAAATTTATTAAAAGAATGGAATATTGCCAAACCTACGATTAAGGATGTGAGCAATGCAGTTATTTCCATTCGCCAAAGTAAACTCCCCAATCCTGCATTATTGGGCAATGCCGGTAGTTTTTTTAAAAATCCTGTAATTGAAAAATCCGATTTCGAAATACTTCATAAAAAATATCCAACCATAAAATCATTTCCTGCACCGGATGGAAAAATAAAAGTTCCGGCAGCGTGGCTTATTGAACAAGCAGGCTGGAAAGGCAAACGATTTGGGAATATAGGAGTTCACGAAAAACAGGCTTTAGTATTGGGAAATTATGGTGGCGGAACGGGGAAAGAGTTAATAGATTTAGCTTATAAAATTATGGATTCCGTAAAAGAAAAATTTGGAATAAACTTAATTCCTGAGGTAAATATTGTTTAAAATATTAAGTGAGTAAAAATATATTTGAACCACATAGACACATAGAAACATAGAAAAACTCAGAGATGAATATTAAATCTAAGTCGAATAAAAAACTATGTGAAACCTATGTTTCTATGTGCCTATGTGGTGAAAAAAAATCCAAGTAAAAGAAATGACCTTCGATGAAATAAGCAGCCGAATTCTTTTTGAAGATAACCATTTGTTGGCTTTTCATAAGCCTTCAGGCGTTTTGGTTCAACCCAATGAAACGGAGGATGAATCGTTGGAAGTGGTTTTAAAAAATTTTATTAAACATCGTGATTTAAAATTAAGCAATGTGTATTTAGGCGTTATTCATCGTATTGACCGGCCAGTGAGCGGTTTGGTCATTTTTGCCAAAACCAGTAAAGCCTTAGCCCGAATGAATGAATTATTCAAAACCCGGGCCATGAAAAAGACGTATTGTGCCTTGGTAAAAAACAAACCGCCTGAATTATCAGGTACCATTGAAAGTTATTTAACCAAAGACCCGAAAAATAACAAGTCAAAATCATATCCCAAAGCTATTCATGGAGCCAAACTTTCAAAAACAGATTATAAATTAATAGCCAGTTCAGATAGTTTTCATTTGTTGGAAGTCAATCCACATACAGGCCGTCACCATCAAATACGAGTTCATCTCAGTAAAATAGGTTGCCCCATAGGAGGTGATTTAAAATATGGTTCAGCACGCAGCAATCCGGATGGGAGTATTTATTTGCATGCAAAATCTTTGGAATTTGAACACCCCGTAACCAAAGAAACCTTAATTTTGCAGTGCCCTTTACCTGACAGTGGAGCGTGGAAGTATTTTGATTTAGAGATTAAGTAATTTGAAAATTTGGAGATTCGAATATTTGAAAATAAAGCTGAACTTTCGGGTGAGATTCCCCCTTTACAAAGGGGGTAGGGGGATTTTTTAAGATTTACAATTCAAAAAAATAAATGAACGGAATATTCAGAGTACCAAAAGCGATTAACGAACCCGTGCTGGATTATGCGCCGGGAAGCAAAGAACGAGAAAATTTAAAAGCGGCCATCACCTCCCTCCGCGATAAGGAAATGAGCGTGGGAATGCACATCAACGGGCAAATAGTTCATACCAATAATAAATCGGACATGCGGCCCCCGCACGATATTGCTCATAAATTAGGAGAATTCTCACGAGGCGATGCATCTCATGTTAACGCGGCTATTGATGCGGCATTAGGTGCAAAAAAACAATGGAGTGAACTGGCTTGGGAACAACGGGCAGCCATATTTTTAAAAGCTGCCGATTTATTGGCCGGGCCATATCGTGCAAAAATAAACGCAGCTACCATGCTCTGCCAAAGCAAAAGCGTTTATCAGGCAGAAATAGATGCAGCCTGTGAAATGATAGATTTCTTAAGGTTCAATGTTCAGTATATGCATGAAATTTATAATGAACAACCATCGGAGAATTCAAAAACTATTTGGAACAGATTGGAGTATCGCCCTTTGGAAGGATTTGTATTTGCATTAACGCCATTTAACTTTACAGCCATAAGCGGAAATTTACCAACTTCGGCTGCTATGATGGGCAATACAGTGGTTTGGAAACCTGCGAATACCCAAATATATGCTGCTAATATTTTGATGGAAATATTTGAAGAAGCCGGATTACCGGCAGGTGTTATCAATTTAATATATGTTAGTGGCCCAACTGCCGGTGATATTATTTTTAAACATCGGGATTTTGCGGGTATTCATTTTACAGGTTCTACGGAGATTTTCCGTCAGGTATGGCGCGAAATTGGAAATAATATTGAAAAATATAAAAGCTATCCCCGCATAGTTGGCGAAACCGGCGGAAAGGATTTTGTGATGGTTCATAAAACTGCTGATGTAGATGTGGTGGTTACTGCCTTAAGTCGAGGTTCATTTGAATATCAGGGACAAAAATGTTCGGCAGCTTCAAGGGCATATATACCCTCCAACCTTTGGCCTGAAGTAAAATCCAAACTTCAGGCGGAGTTGAAAACCATGAAAATGGGTCCTACCGAAGATTTTTCAAATTTTATAAATGCGGTAATTGATGAAAAATCGTTTGATAAATTAGCTTCCTATATTGATTCTGCCAAAAAAGATCCGTCTGTAGAAATAATTGCCGGTGGAAATTATGATAAGACAAGAGGGTATTTTATAGAACCTACTGTTATAGTAGCCAGCAATCCGAAATATAAAACCATGTGTGAAGAATTGTTTGGCCCGGTACTTACTATATATGTATATGCTGAAAATGAATTTGAAAAAACAATGGAAATTTTAGACTCGACTTCGGAATATGCCTTAACGGGATGTATCATTGCCCAAGACCGTTATGCCATTGAAACGGCAACACGAGCTTTGGTAAATGCTGCCGGAAATTTCTATATTAACGACAAACCTACCGGAGCAGTTGTTGGTCAGCAGCCTTTTGGTGGTGGTCGCGGTTCGGGAACTAATGATAAAGCAGGAGCTAAAGTAAATTTACTGCGATGGGTTTCTATGCGAACTATCAAAGAAACCTTTGTCCCGGCAAAGGACTACCGCTACCCGTTTCTAACTCCTGAATAATATAACCTATGCTTCGCTGGATAAAAAACGAAGCCATTGACAAGCAAAAATGGGATGCTTGTATAGAAACGTGTGAATGGGGCAAAGTATATGCATTAAGTTGGTATCTTGATTTACTTACTGAGAATAATTGGGAAGCATTGGTATTGGGCGATTACGAATATATTATGCCTGTGCCGTATCGCAAAAAATTTGGAATAAAATATACCTATCGCCCTAATTTTTGCCAGCAGTTGGGCGTTTTTTCTTTTGAAAATATTTTAAATCAAAGCGTTTCAATTAATTTCATTCAAGAATTTACAACAAGGTACAAACATATTCATTACCCGCTTAATCACTCAAACATACTAACGCTGGCTAAGGACTTTACACTGAAAAAGCGAACCAACCTTATCCTGAGTTTAAAGGATGATTACGAATCAATTTATCAAAAATATTCCTTAAACCTTAAACAAAATCTTAAGAAGACAGAAAAACATAATCTTAAGATAAGGGAAGATATTGATTCAAATCAGGTAATTGAAATATATAAAAATGCCTGGCAATCCTTCCATCCAATTCCTATACGTGAGTACCTGAATTTTCAAAAAATAATGGAATATGCTAAAATGAAGGGAATATCTTCTACGTATGGTGTCTATTTAAATGACAAATTAGTAGCTGCATGTTTCCTTATAAAATTCAAAGACAGATTGTACTATCCTTTCTCCGGAATATCATTGGAAGGGAAAAAAGTAAGTGCCATATCATTTTTAATAAACCGGATAATCCGCAAATATTCCAATACGTCCCTATATTTAGATTTTGAAGGGTCAGACATTGAATCTGTTAAGTATTTTTATAACAAGTTCAGACCCATAAATGAATCGTATTTTCTAATTATTAAATCATTCTACTTTATAGAATCTTTTTTCTTTTTTAGAAATATTTTTAAAAAGGCATTGTTTTTCAAAAATAAGTATTTACTTTTGTAGTGAGTTTATTAGCTTAATTGTTAATAAGCCACTATTAAAACTACTTTAAATACTGACGTAATACTACTTATTATGAACAATTTTGTGGATCGTAAATTTGATTATATCAATTTTTTTTATGGCGTAGGTGCAGCTATTATACTAATTGCAGCCATGTTCAAGTTCCTTGGCTGGAACTTTGGAGATATATTATTTATTGTTGGTCTAACAACAGAAGCTATCATCTTCCTGATATCTGCATTTGAATTTAAATACTTTAAACAAGACTTTGCATGGGACAAGGTTTTCCCACAATTAAAATCTGATAATGAAACATACGAGCCTGATTTATCAATGCTTGAAAATACTCAGGAACAACAAATTACAAAGATTATGGAATCATTGGTTGTTCTTCACTCGTCGGTTGTGAGTCTTAATACTGCTACAAGAAGATTGAATGATACCATAGAAAAAGTAGATAAAAACTTTGATACCATTACCGAATCTACCAATTCCTATCAAAAAGAACTTAACAATTTACGGGACAAGCTGGCATCTGCTAATAATCATTTAAAAGATTTTGAAAATTTTAGGGTACCTGGCTAAAAGGCAAATTAATACGATATTGAGATGATAAAAAGCAATTCAAAAGCCTTACGTCAAAAAATTATAAACCTTTTATATCTGGTCTTTTTAGCCTTTATATTTATTTTAATTCCATCTGATTTTGTTGATTCTACATTTCATAGCAATCAAAGTTTAGAACAAGTAACCTTTGAGTTGGATAAATTGAATACCACCAATACCCTTTATTTTTTAACTCTACTTAAAAATGATGAAACTGTGTTTGAAGATACACGGCAAAATTTTATGAAAATTGAAGAGCTAACAAAATTACCTGTAAATACAATTCACAGGATGAAACGGGAACTTATTGATATGGATGGCTTAAATGAATTTGGCTATTATAACAAAGGTAAAAGCGAAATATCAGCTTCACGATTAATGCTATATGAACACAAAGCAGATACGCTATTTACAATTCTTAAAAATTACAAACTGAGTATAAGTGATTTTATTACTGAAAGTGAACTTGATTATCTGGATGAACTTTTGCCTTTAAAGGAATTTCAGCAAAACTCGAATGGAAATTATTTAACTATTAAAAAGTTTTTCTTTAATAAAACTCCGTTAAATATAGCCTTGATAAACTTATCTCATTTTGAAAGCCGAATTCAACGCATTAAAATTTATACCCTCCAAAAACTTATAAAACAGGTAATAAATGAGAATAAAAATGTAATACCTGAAGATTTGATACGAATAATTTCAAAAAATGAAATACAAAACCCTAAAAAAACGCAGACCATTCGAGAATTTTATGAGCAACTTAAAAAGGAATTTGAAATAGAATCCAAAAATATTATTACTCCTGAAAACAAAGATACACTCGAAAAGGAAATCTCCAATTTACCCACTCTGTTCGTCGAAACTCTCACTGATAGTGTTCATCCAATGGGCAAACCTATTAAATTTAATGTTGGGTTTGATACAAAAAAAATTAAAAATATATCGGTAACTGTAGTAACCAAATCAGAAAGCAGGATATTAAACCTGACAGAACCTGATGAATTTGTTTACTTCCCCGCTGAAAAGGGTTCATACAAATTTTCATTTGATAATGGGATTAAAAAAATAACCAAATCTATACGGGTTATTGATATTGAACCTATCATTCAAAATACCAAACTGCCTTCTTTATATATAGGTATTGACAATCCTTTGAAAATAAAGATAACCGAATATGGTGCCGGCGATAATCTGTTGGCTACTATTAGCGACGGGGTTATTCTAAAAAAGGGAGATATTTTTTATGCACGGGTAAAACGAAAAGGAATAGTAAAGGCCGAGGTATTTGCTAATTTGCCATACGGAAGAGTGAAAATTGCTGAACAACAATTTACGGTTCGCGAGTTGCAACCGCCCATTCCCTACATTAATGATTATTATAATGGAACAGAAGTTACGGTTATAGATTTAAAAGGATTCAAAAAGTTAAGTTTAAAAACCGACGAATATCTTGTAGATGAAGAGGTATATATAGCCGAATTTGATTTTATGCGGATATTTAATAACGAAACGTCAGTAACAAAACCTGTCAAAAATATTGGGTCTTCATTTAATAACATTGTGTCGAAAGTAATAAATGAAGCCAAACCAGGCGATATTTTTATATTTTCAAATATAAAAACCAAGTCATCTTTGGGAACCGAAAAATTAATTGCATCTTTAACCATAAAAATAAAATAGCAGTGAAAAACTCGATTAAATATACATTGGTTCTAATGCTTTTAGCATTGCACCTCGTTTCGTTTGGGCAAACAAAGCCTAAGCCCTTTCCTTCTCAAATAAATACAAATACAACACTTGAGCCTGGCAATTATTTTCTGACTGGTAAATGTATTGTAAAGCAGGGAGTGACATTGGTATTAAAAGCCGGTGTTAACATTTCTTTTGCCAAAGATGCTCAGTTAATTGTAGATGGAGCCATTGAAATAAATGGAATTAAAAATGACCTCATTAATTTTTCGAGCGCAGATCCGGCACATCCAGGAAATGGAATTGTAATAAGAGGGAATGATAATTCTACCATAAACATAAACTATGCCCGATTTAAATATCTCTCAAAACCAATTCATATTGAAAAAAACTGGCTTAGAAATGGAATTAATATTAAAAACTCGATTTTTAAATTTTCGGAAATATATGGTGCAGGTATTGAAATAAATGATATTGACAATGTACTGGCCGAAAAAACTGTTTCAATAATGATTGTGAATAATACATTTTCGAATAACTCGGGTTCATTGCTTATTTCTAATATATCATCCGAAAATATAAATACCACGCTTATAGGTAATGTAATAACCCGAAACGAATATATAGGGCGAGACCGAAATGGAATGTTTACTTCACCTGTTTTTTTTAATTATAATAATTCATCAAACACTCAGGTTCCTGTATTTTATAAAAACTCAATATTTGATAACTATTCTAATTTATTTTTTGAAGACACACTTTCAGTAGATTACACTAATATTTGTGTGGTGGGTTCAGCCGAAAAACTGGATGTTTCTAATAATTATTTTGGAAACCCAAAAAACAAGGAAATAGAAAAAACCTTCGATTTTGTTTCGGCAAATTTTAGGGCTCCAACGCTTTATTTTAATAAAATAGATAATAAGCCTGATGCCAATCTTAACGGGCATTTTTATAAAGTTTTGTTAAATAATGAAGAACTTAATGAATTGCTTTTTTTTGAAAAAAACAAAACCGCTATTTCTAACATTGACCTTGTATTTAACCGTCCTGTTATCAATTCGGAAAAATACAGTGTAAAATATTATTATATAAAAGGCGATACCTTTTATACCAAAGATATAAAACACAGCCTTAAATGGAGCGACGGTAACAGAAATTTAAAAATAGATATAAATGATAATTTTATTTCGAAGGAAAAAAATGGCTATTTATATATTGATGGGTTTTTTGATGAAAATGGCATGGATGTTCCGGCATTATTTATTGGTAAAAAACAGTTCTTGAAAAACAATGAGTTGGAACTGGTTATAACCAATTTTATTAGAAACACCGAACGCAGAGAATTGGTAATTAAAGAAAGTAGGATCGCACCAACCCTTAACACCACCCCCGAAAAACCATCAGAAGCTAAATTAAAAGAATTGATTTTGTATTATAGCGAATTCGATTCACTTGTTGATAATTCTGATACCCTGATGAAAGTTAAAAAAACTTCCAAATTTTGGGAAGCTGGTATTTACGCCGGTAATGCTTTGTATTGGGGCGATTTGGTAACCACCACGCTTGGCTTTTCACTAACTAATGCCCGACCTGCCATAGGATTAAGAGGCCGCTATCATTTTACGGATAATTTACAAATAAATATATTGGCCAATTACATGGTGATAGCCGGTACCGATGATAAACAAACTGTGCTCGGAAAACAGCGCGGTACAGGTTATGAAAGAGGGCTTTCATTTCGTACCTATATTTTTGATATTGGCGCGACACTTGAATTGGATTTATTAAAATACAGAACTGTTAAAACATTTGTTCCCTCTGTTTTTGCCGGAATTGATTTTTTTAATTTTACCCCAACTGCTCAGCTTGATGGCAAATGGTATAAACTTAGACCTGTGGGTACCGAAGGTCAAACTATTAATGGTTCAGGGCCATATCAAAAATGGTCTGCCGGAATTCCTGTGGGTGCAAGCATTAAACGGCATTTTGGTCAAAAAAATCTTTTGGCTTTATCATACACCTATAATAAAATATTCACTGATTATCTGGATGATGTAAGCACCGGGTTTTATCCTGAAGCCGAGGCGTTAAAAGCAGCTAATCCTGATTTGGGCGAAACTGCAGTATTATTATCTAATCCCAATAAGCAGGAAGGAAGACGATCATCAAGCGCAAAGTTTGACGGTTTTGGATATTGGGGTTTTACCTGGACTCATAAATTTTACCGATAATTTTCCTTTCATAAAATGCCTGCCTTATTAAGAATAAATTAAAACGGAGGTTCATCTATATCATTGGGCAGCAACTCATCATTCATTTTAGAACCGAGAACATAACTTCCTGTATCTCCTCCTCTATCAGTAAAACTAAAGGAATCATTAATCAATGAATCATTCAGATTTGAGAATTTAGTGAATTCGCCCTGATAACGGAGTCGTATCACGTCATTAGGTCCATTTCTGTGTTTTTGAATTATAAACTCGCCAATTCCCTGGGTAGAACCATCATTGTCTTCCATTAATCCATAATACTCGGCACGGTATATAAAGCCAACCATATCGGCATCCTGCTCAATGGAGCCTGACTCACGCAGGTCGGATAATTGAGGACGATTGCCTTCTCGCCTTTCGGCATTGCGGCTAAGCTGAGCCAGGGCAATTACAGGTATATCCAATTCTTTGGCCAAAGCCTTCAAGCTTCTTGAGATGTAGCTTATTTCCTGCTCACGATTTCCGATATTTTTATCATCACCCCGCATCAGCTGCAGATAGTCAACAATAATCAGTTCAATATTGTGTTGCGATTTTAAACGCCGGGCTTTTGCTTTAAAATCAAAAATTGAAAGTGATGGTGTATCGTCAATAAATATTGGGGCTTCGGCTAATCGTTCAGTTTTTACACGCAATTGCTCCCATTCAAAATTCTGCAAATCGCCTCTTCTGATCTTTTTTGAATCAATTTCTGATTCGGATGATAACAAACGGGTAACCAATTGTATGGCCGACATTTCTAACGAAAATAAAGCTACTGCCTTTCCAAAGTCAACAGCCGCATTGCGGGCAATGGATACTACGAAAGCTGTTTTGCCCATACCGGGTCGTCCGGCTATTATCACAAGATCCGATTTTTGCCAACCTCCGGTTAGTCTGTCCAAATCTGTTAACCCTGATGGTACACCCGAAAACTGATTTTCACTCGCTTTCAACGATTCCATATGCTTAATGGCTTTATGTAAAATATCGCCTAATTGCAAATGACCTTTTTTCATGGTGTCATTTTTAATGGCAAATAGCTGTCGTTCCGAATCATCCAATAATTCAAATGCATCTGTCGTATCTTCAAATGCTTTTTTGCCAATTTCGCCGGCTATGTGTATCATTTGCCGCTGAATATATTTTTGAATTAATATATGAGCATGATATTCAACATTGGCTGCTGAAGCCACACGGTTGGTAAGCTGCGTTACATAAAAAGCACCACCGGCCAATTCAAGGTTTCCTTGTTTTCGTAATTCTTCGGTTACGGTTAATATATCAATGGGTTTAGCTTTATCAAAAAGTACCGAAATTGCTTTAAAAATAAGTTTATGCGAATCGGAATAAAATGTATCTTCCTTAATAATATCCAAAACTTTTTCGGGAGCATTTTTTTCCAGCATCATGGCACCCAGAACGGCCTCCTCAAGGTCTAATGCCTGAGGGGGTAATTTACCACTGTAAATTATCTCTTCCAGGTTTTTTTGCTGGCGCTTATTTCGGGTTGTTGGGTCAAGTGACATATGCTTTTCGATACAAGTTTAGGCTATTTTATACCTCATTTTTTTAGCACTTTTTGTTATCCACTAAGGTAAAAGTATTGTTCGTTACTTGTTAATTAGATTATTCACATTCTATTAACTGTATGATTATAAAACTAAAAGTTTAGAATACTTATGTGGACAATAAAATAGCAAACTATGGCTTTGCCTGTATTACAGGCACTTTGTAAATATTCAAAAATAAATTTTGGAGCTTTTTAATTCATTCATATTTAATAGCAAAATACTTATTCCAATTCTAAAAGTTACTATCTAAAATTTTAACCTGCATTATTTTTCTTTATTAATCTGCTCCTATATTTGTCGCGAATATTATCTTAAAAATGTACAAAAATATAAGACTTGCTACTGAAAATGATGTACCCCAAATAATGGATTTGGTAAATGAACTTGCCCTTTATGAAAAAGCTCCTGAAGAGGTTATAAATACCATTGAACAAATGAAAAAAGATGGATTTGGCGATAATCCTTTGTTCAAATGTATAGTAGCTGAAAATGATTCAGAAATTATTGGATTTGCACTTTATTATTATCGCTACTCTACATGGAAAGGCAAAGTGCTGTATCTCGAAGATTTTTATATCAGGGAAAAATTCAGAAATTTTGGAGTTGGAAGCCATTTGTTTGATGCCGTAATGAAAGCTGCCAATAATGACAATTGCCAAAGGATAAGTTGGCAGGTATTGGAATGGAATGAACCTGCCATTAATTTTTATAAAAAATATAATGCCGCATTTGATAAAGAATGGTGGAACGGGTTTATTGAAATGTGATTGGTGAAATGTGAATGTTGAATAAAAATTATAAGTAAACTTTATAGAGTGATTTGGCAGTTAGTCAACTTTGTGTCTTTGCGCCTTTGCGCCTTTGCGAGAGACAAAATTTCCAATTCAATTACTGGAATAAAAGTTGCAAATTTGTATTTTAAAAAATTATAAAAAATGGCTGGTGTATATATCATAGGAATTTTGATTTTCATTGTGAGCATGCTGGTTAGCTCACGCCTTAAAAGCAAGTTTAAAAAATATTCTAAAACCTCACTTCATTCAGGTTTTTCAGGGGCTGAAATAGCAAAAAAAATGCTCAACGATCACGGCATTTATGATGTTCAGGTAATTTGTGTTGATGGTCAATTAACGGATCATTACAATCCGATTAACAAAACTGTAAACTTAAGCAAGGATGTATATTCGGAACGCAATGCAGCCTCGGCTGCTATTGCCGCTCATGAATGCGGACATGCGGTTCAACATGCCGAATTTTATGTTTGGCTCAATTTACGAAGCCGATTGGTACCGGTTGTAAATGTAGCTTCCAATTTTATGCAATGGATTTTAATTGCAGGTATTGTGATGTTAGGAGCAACCCGAAATCCAACTTTATTGATTGTGGGAGTTACCCTTTTTGCCATTACAACCCTTTTCAGTTTTATTACTCTTCCGGTTGAATTTGATGCAAGTCGCAGAGCATTGGAATGGATAAAGGGAAAAAATATAGTAACCCCGGACGAGTATGATATGAGCGCTGATGCACTGAAATGGGCTGCTCTTACTTATGTGGTAGCTGCTATTGGCTCTTTGGCTTCTTTACTTTATTACATTTCGGTTTTGATGGGTTCACGAAGTGAGAGATGAACCGATTTGCGATTTTAGATTTACGATTTTTGATTTTTGATTTAATGAGAAATATAATTTTAACAATAGCCTTAATGATTAGTTGCCTTTTATCAGCGCAACAACCTTTCCGGGTAAACCTTAATTCGAAAGTTGAAGATGATAAACTTAAAAAAACGCAAGCCATTATTCCGGTTTATAAATTCGATGGATTAAATATTGAACCGTACAGTAATTTCGGAGCTGAATTATCCAAAAAAACAAAATGGATAACAATTAAAAAAATGCCCGACATGGTTGGGTGCATTGATACCGGATATTCTTTTATTTATTTTTCAGGTGCTGATAATCAGGCAAATTCAGGATATCTGCTAGCTATTATAGGCAATTATATGCGGTCGCGCAGAACTGTTCATTTTTTTATTGACAAAAACAATAACCTTGATTTTACCGATGATGGTTCGCCTTATTTAATGCCATTCGAAAAAGATTCTATTATCGTTAATCTTCAAAATATATCTGTGCCTGGTTCGGATTATGAGGTAAAATTAAGCCGCATTGAATTTGGTAAAAATATGGCTTACAAAGATTTGTTGAATGATCATTACCAAAAACACAGCGGTAAAAAAAAGTTTACCAAAATAAATAATTGTTACCGCGAACAACGCTATAATCTGTGTTCGGCCAATTTCAGAAACCTCAACGATTCATTTACCATCGGCATAAAAGATATGGATATGAATGCGCTTTATAATGATTATGGGCAGGATGCTATATACGTAGGGCCTTATAAACAACCCATTATTTCGGAAGATTTGTTTGAATATAAAAAAGGAAAAAATAAAACATCGTTCGAATGGAATGAAAAACGGTTTTATATTACAGCTATTAATCCTTTGGGAAAATGGATAGAAATAAAAGAAGCTCCTAATCAAAAAATCTATAAAAAATTAAAGGTAAGACGTAAGGTTCCAAAAATAAGTTTTGTGAGTGAAATGAATATTAAATACTCTCTTAAACAATTCAAACGAAAACATATTTACCTTTATTTTTGGAACGATGATTTAGCTAGTTTGGCCGAGGATACCATTTATTTACGGAAACTAACCTATGAATTTGGAAATAAAATACAGGTGATAGGATTGAACTATGGCGACGAGCCAAAATCCATGCGCTTTTTCCAGCAGTATTATCATATACCCTGGATCATAGGAATGTCGAACCGCGAAATAAATCAGAAATTTTATGTTGAAAATCTTCCCAAAGGCTTTTGGGTAGGCAAACATCGCAGATTAAAAGGAAGAAATTATACCCCTAAGATGATGTATGAAAAGGCGGTGGTGAGGTTTAAATAGTTTTTTTGTAAGTTTGCCTTATGAACCAACTTATTAAATTGATAAGCATTGACCCGGAGATAAGATTTGGAAAACCATGCATCGCAGGAACCCGAATTACGGTAAATGATATTTTAGGATGGATGGCATCAGGTATGAGTCAGGAAGAAATACTTGTTGATTACCCTTCAATAACAAAGGAGCATATTCAGGCTGCCTTATACTTTGCTGCTAATCGGGAAACGATTATTAAGTTTATTGCTGATTAAAAACTTAAAATGAAGACTTTATTTAAAAAAGGCTGCGGTGAGGTTCTGGAAATAAAAATAAATTACAAATCAAAAAAGCTTCTTCCAAATTTATTAATAATTTTTTCTTCGGTTTCCTCTACATTTTTTTTTAATAATTCAATCTCACTAACATTAGTAATATATCCCTTTTCATGAGCATCTTCAATAGCTAATTTTACAGCATTTTCAAAATTATTAGCTAAAACATCACGACTTGTATAAAACCCTTTGCCTTTTTTTTTATTTTCACTTAAAATAAGAACCTGATAGATATTCATTAAACACTTTGATTTTATTTATATTCTACAGCCTTTATAATTGCGAAAACATCCAAAATAAATTTTTCATCCATCCCCGGATCGTAAGCAAAAAATAATTCAACGGCCATATCATCTTCCCGCTTCACATAAAGAAAGTTGTCCCTTTTCTTTCCATTTTTTTTGTCGGTATAAAAATAAAGAACCCCGTCATTTAAATCTACCGGATTTCCTTTCCACGAATCTATTTTTTTGCCTTTATTCTTATTATTTTTCAAAATAGATTCTGCCAAATATTCTGCCGTCATTCTTTCATCCGGAACATTGTGATAGCATCCGGCATCCAAGGAAAAATACATTTCCTTTTCTGATTTTGAAAATGAATTTTTGCGCATAAAATTGTCTATAGAAAAATTATCTTTTCTCACATTGTGGATTTCCCTGTTTACATTAATCCAGTTGTCTTCAATAAAATTCTGGGTAAATTTACAGGGAAGGTCAAAGCTTTGAACCGGATATTCACTCGATATATAGTCACCGTTCTCATCATAATACTTCCATTCACCTGTTTTATTTCCTTTAAAATATTTTCCTTTGGATGACAAATTACCCTTTTCTCCATAATAAACAGAGGTGCCATGTTGAACCCTGTTTTTCATTTCTGCCATCACCTCCAATTTTCCATTTTCGTAGTAACGTCTAAGGGTATCTTTTCCATTTACAGTTTTCGATATGGCTTCAATTTTCCCACTTTCAAAATATGATTCATCAAAATCAATGGTGCTGTCATTCCGGTAAATGGTATGCGTGTGGATTTTTCCATTTTCGTAATAGTAAAAAAACTCACCGGTTTTATATTTCAATTCCTTGTCGGCATAATAACCTGACATTTGTAATTTTCCATTTTGAAAAAAATCCAATACCGTCCAGGTTTTATTAATATTCTCAAAATATTTGCGATAGAAAACGGATTCCTTTTTAGAAGTTTCATTCCAAACGGCATCAAAATAGGAATATAAGGTATCTTGTGCCCGCAATGGTTGAAATAAAACATAGAAAAGGCCTATAGTAATTAATAATTTGATTTTCATATTTGGCAAAAATAAATTTTTTGCCATAAAAAAGAGTAAAAATTAATATTACCAGAATTCTCCTACCAACTCTTCAAATCCCCTGAATCAAATGTCCATTCAGGGGTTTCTATACTTCCTTCTTTAGCCTCATACCAAGGACTTATAGTTGCTGAAGTTGGATTTTTTAATACATGAATTTCCTGAGCCGGCATATAACTTTGGGCTAATAAAAATAGACGATTACCTTTTTCATTTTTTGCCACATCCATTACTATTACAGCATGGCCATACGGATTATGGGTTTGTATCAGCACATCTCCGGGTTCTATTTTATTTATAGTTTTTGTTTTTAATTCCTTAAAAAGAGAAGCCGTTCCGCAATAGCTGTAAATTAAATCGAGGTAGTTGGTAAAGTTTTTTTTACTGCTGTCTTTGGTGGCGGTTTTATTAAAAATTACTGAATTGCCTTCTATTTTCGGTCTGAAGCCTTCGGCATAATCGGTCCATTTGCAGAGATGCCCACTTGTGAAATGAAACTGGACTTCGGAAAAGCGTTTTTGCTTAAATAAATATTCAGCCCGCAAACGGATAACGGCATCAGCACATTGTTGCAAATCCTTTTTTCCAACGCCAATATTCAACACATTATAATGGGCATTTTGATTACTTTTTTCGGAGCCATTATAAAGCAAAACTGTATTTTCTTTTTTAAAGCCAATGCCCCTTAAATATTTAGCAAAGGAAGTATCCTTACCTGAAAGTCTGGTATAGCCTACTGGCAATGAAATTTCACCACAATTTTTTACAGGGATATCTTCTGTTTGAGTTTTACTTTGTGAAAAGGAGCAGGAAACCAACGAAATAAAAATGAGGAAACGCATGATGGTATCAGAACGTTTTGTTGGATATATTATTATTTCATAAACAAATTTTTCAATTCAATTGCTTCGTCAGGTTTTATTTTGCCGGCCATAACCAATCGCAACTGACGGCGACGCAATGCCCCTTCATATTTTTCAACTTCCTCAGGAGTTTGGGGTTTCAATTCAGGAACCTTAATAGGCTTATTTCTTGAATCCAAAGCCA
>CAYHCM010000031.1:0-19778 GCA_964355045.1 uncultured Chitinophaga sp.
TTATTTAAGATGATTAAAGTTTTTAAAAATGAAATACCTGATTGGATAAAGGATGATGATACCTTCCTGTATCATGGCAGTAGCAATATCAGTGAATTAAAATTAGATAAAGGATTAACAGCTAACTTTTCATTTATCACACAGGAGATAGTGAATGAAATCATTAACATATACGATAAAATGTATTGGTGTGGCACTCATGGTGGTGGATATGCCGTATTAAATTCATTTTCCAAAACTGATTTACATCCAAATGAAGGAAAATTATTTTTTTTAGGTGAAACAATTCAAAGATGCTCATTATTTGCATCAGAAGATTTTGCCGGTGGCGAATTAGTAAGATCCGTTTTTTACAGCATTAATGATTTGATGCAATATATAAGTAATAATGAAGTTAGGGAAGAACACAAAACAACGATTGAATTGAATGCACAATATACCAGTAGGACTAATCAATATGATTTAGGCAGTTTAATAAATGAAGTTCAATCTTTGAAACCTATCCTTGACGAAGTAATGAATTTAAGGAATAGTTATAAGTACGGAATAATTTATTGCTATAAAATTGAAGAATCACACTATAAATTACTTGAAGACAGAGGCGGCATGGGCATCATAGTAAAAGAATCATTACCCGCCGATACGTTAAAAGCAAAATTAATTTTTGAAGTACCTATGGAAATTCATTTTGCAGATTTATTTGATAAATTGAGAAATGAAAGAACGATAACATGGGAAACAAGAATAACTTTACCTTGATTCATATCACTTAGAATCAAAACCTAATAATCAACAATTCGGCATATTCTACCAATGCCACTCCACCTGATGCCCATTCATTGGTAGTATAGCTGTAATTATCAAAAGCAATGGCTGAACCAATCCGGTTTAATTGGACGTATCGGTAAGCCATGCCAATATGCTGAGAAGTTCCGTCAATAATTGGCTGATAAACTCCGAGGATATAATTAATAACTTAGAAGTTTATCCTACTTTTGCCCCAAACAATGCGTATTTTAATATTAGGCTCCGGTGGCCGAGAATGTACATTTGCCTGGAAACTGGCTCAGGAAATTGCCAAAGAAAATATCTTCATAGCGCCGGGAAATGCAGGAACTGCAGCTTATGGAACCAATGTTGATTTATCCATCATGGATTTTGAAAGTATTGGTAATTTTTGTTTGTTAAATAACATTGATACCCTTTTACCCGGTGGTGAAGATTCTTTGGTGGCCGGCATCCGCAATTATTTTGAAAGTAAAGAATCTTTAAAAAATATTTATGTTTTTGGACCTGATAAAACCGGTGCCATGTTGGAAGGCAGTAAGGAGTTTGCCAAAAAATTCATGTTTAAAAATAATATTCCAACCGCTAAATATCAATCTTTCGTAAAAGGACAGGAAGAACAGGCCAAAGAATTTTTAAAAACCATGAAACCGCCTTATGTCATTAAAGCCGACGGATTGGCAGCGGGCAAGGGAGTAGTGATACCTGAAACGTTGGCTGAGGCTGAAAACTGTATTGACCAAATGTTGATGAACAATCAATTTGGCGAAGCCGGAAATACCATTGTTATTGAAGAGTTTTTAAAAGGAATAGAAGTTTCATTTTTTGCCATAACTGATGGAAATGATTATTTTCTATTACCCGAGGCCAAAGACTATAAACGGATAGGTGAAAATGACACCGGCCCCAACACGGGTGGTATGGGAGCTGTTTCACCCGTGACTTTTGTGGATGAGGATTTTAAAAATAAAGTAATTGAAAGGGTTGTAAAACCTACCATGCACGGATTAAAAAATGAAAAGTTTAAATACAGAGGTTTCGTTTTTTTTGGCTTGATAAATGTAGAAGGAAATCCTTATGTGATAGAATACAATTGCCGTATGGGTGATCCGGAAACTGAAGTAGTATTGCCACGATTAAAAAACAGTCTGAGTGAAATTTTGGAAAAAGCAAAAAATGGAACTTTTTCAGAGATAGTTCCTGAAATTGATACCCGATTTTGTTCGGCTGTAATGCTGGTTTCAGGTGGATATCCTGGAGATTATACCAAGGGAAAATCCATTGAAATAGGTGAAATAAAAGATAGTATTATTTTTCATGCCGGTACAAAAATTAAAGATAAGCAATTGCAAACCGCCGGTGGACGTGTAATAGCTGTGAGTTCTTTCGGAAATTCGTTAAAAGAAGCATTGGATAAAAGCTATAAAAATATAAATAACATTACATTTGAAGGGATGAATTACAGGAAAGATATTGGGAAGGATTTGTTTTGACCTTTAAATGTTGAACTGTGAATGGAAGGTCAAACTTTTCCAAAGTTTTGGTCTCGCCTTTGGCGAGATGGAAAAGTTAATACGAAATTAAATATTCAATAAACAATTTTCAATATTCAATGTTCATTAGCCAGCGCAGTACATAGAACTTAGAAACATAGAACTCAAAAAAAATGGAAATCTTAAAAAAAATATGGAGCTATATTACCTTTAAAAAGGATAAAAATGCGGAAGGTAATTTGAATCTTAGAATGATGCATGGGATTAATAAAATTTCTATAATTATGTTTTTGATTGGAATAATAGTTCTGATTTTTAAATGTTCCTGAGTTAATGAAAATTTATACCAAAACCGGCGACAAAGGCGAAACTTCACTTATTGGAGGGGTAAGAGTTAAAAAATCGGATATCCGTATTGAAGCTTATGGAACCGTGGATGAACTGAATTCGTGGATTGGAATTATTAGAAATATTGAAGAACTAAAGAACGTTGATTTATTTCAAAAAATTCAGGATACCTTATTCAGTATAGGTTCACATCTGGCTTCTCACCCAGAAAAAGGAAGAATTAAATTGCCTGAAATTACTGAAAGAGATATTGATTTGCTTGAGATGGATATTGATAAAATGGAAAGTGAACTTGCCCCGTTAAAAACCTTTATCCTTCCAGGAAGTTCAATACAAAACGGATATTGCCATGTTGCCCGAACCGTTTGCCGAAGGGCAGAAAGATGTGCCGTAGAATTAGGTATCATTGAAAATGTTGAACCAATTATCATAAAATATTTAAACCGGTTATCCGACCACCTATTTGTATTATCGAGATATATTACTTTAAAGCAAAAGGGGCAAGATATTCCATGGAAGCCGGAGTAAATTATTTTTCCCCCCGCATATACTGATC
The DNA here is from genome assembly GCA_964355045.1 of uncultured Chitinophaga sp. Classification (GTDB taxonomy): domain Bacteria; phylum Bacteroidota; class Bacteroidia; order NS11-12g; family UBA9320; genus JABWCE01. The sequence continues at coordinate 3,184 of CAYHCM010000031.1, forward strand.
AATTTGTTGAAGTAATAACCTTGGAAATGAGAAATGAGGTGCAATTTGAAGAGCCTTCTTAAAATAGGGAACGGCTTTCTCAATTTTTGACGCATCACCGGTTCTCTCTGCAATTTCAGCTAATATAGCTCCTTTCATATTATAACTTGCTGCTAATATAGGAACCGATTGATTAGAGCCATTTTGCGTAGGTATATCAATTTTTTTGGAGGTATCAGTAACCTGAATTATTAATAAATCGGCTAAGCTATCGGCTTCAGCAAACTTCTCATTATTAAAGCAAATGGCAGCTATTTTATATAAATAAATATAATTTTGGGTTGATTTGAACAAGGCATTAAAATTAGCTACAGCCTTATCAATATTATTCGATTGCTCATTTGCAACACCAATCAATTCAAGTAATTTGTTATTTTGTGGATACTTGGCCATCACCTGTTCGCCTAAGCGTAATCCTCCTTCAAAATTTCCTGAACGGATATATAGCCTGGCCAATGAATCTTTATATTCTAAATTGTTGGAATCGGCTAATAATAAATAATTATAGGCGAAGGCAGCAGTGGCATAATCCTTATTTTTCAGAGCCTGAGATAAAAGTTTTTTAGAATTGTCGGTCGGTTTGCAGCTTGAGATTATTAAAACGATTGCTAAAAAAGAGTAAATGGTAATAATAAATCGGGGGGTGCTTTTTTTGTGTTTTGGAAAAATCATATAGGGTTATAAATTGATAGAGGACAAAGGTAGAGAATAGGTACATATAAAAAAATTTGAAATATTTATGTTGAGTTAATTTAATATTAAGCCGTAAAATCCAAACCGTATTGCCTGAAAAATTAAAAAATAAAACCAGTTATTTCAGCAAAAAGAGCTAAACTATTTAGGAATTATCGTTGATTAGATGCTTAATTTGCCCCTCTAATAAGAGTTTTTTCAAAAAAAATAAATTTTAAAAGCAAACTTTTAGAGCATATTTTGACTTATGTTGCTTTTTATACCGAAGCTAAATCTTTCAGTTAATGTCGTAATTATAGCATAGAGGGTATGACCATGGCAGCACATATCTGTTATTATTATACCTCCGTCTTATCACTTTAGTCGCATTATTAATTTTCTATATTATGGAATATACAGCCCATTTTGGGAAATTCATCCCAAATGACCTATTTCTTTATATCTGACTTGTAAGTGTTTAAATAATTTTCAGGCCTTTGGCATAAGATTTGAGAATATATTACTAAGCAAATAAGCGTATAAATGGAAAAAATTAAAAGTTGGATAATTAAGCCTAATAATTATAGGATTATTTTTTACAAGTTAGTTTTAAAAACTCTAAATCAGAAGAATTTCATCCGATTCGTACACTTTAATAACTTACTAAGATGGATAAATAGTCAATATTCAAAGCATAATATTGTATTATTCAATTATTATAATATATTTGAAACCCGCTTTTTGTCTAATGCTCTGCAAAAGTTGGTAATATTATTTTTGCCGTTTCCCTTGTTAAAAGGATGCCGAATGAAAAATAAATGCTTTACTGAAAAAAAGAATTCCTTTTTTCCATTACTTTTTTCCAGTTTATATAGAAAAAACTTGGTTCTGAGTTTTTTCTCGTTATTTCTTTTCTTTCAAAGTTATAGTCAATGCAGCACCTTAGAATTAACGACAAATAATACTTCCTTGTGTCAGCCTGCCTTATTTAAATGGGTGGTTAAAAATGCTCCTGCCGGCTCATCCTATTATTGGGATTTCGGAAGCGGCGGAGTGCAGGGACAAGATACTTTTTACGCCCTTTTATATACACCCGGAATAATCTCTGTTAGTGTTCAAGTCCAATTTCCGACAGGAAAAGTTTGTACCATCAGAAAAAAGAATTTCGTTGAGGTATTTGCTAAGCCGGTTCCGGCTTTTTATTCGTCGCGCCAAAAATTATGTCATGGAGCAGATACAGTAACCTACTTTGATATTACACCTAACTCTGCCAAACGCAGTTGGGTTATTGACGGCACAAATCATTACAGTGCACCCGCAAAGCAAATACACTCCTATGCATCTACCGGAATTAAAAGACTTTCGTTAATTGTAGAAGATAGCAATGGGTGCCGGGCAATTAAAGAATTTGATACGGCAGCCATTATTTATAAAGATGTTATATTAGATTTTTCGGCTGATAAAACCTCCGGTTGTATTATACAATCCATAAAATTTAAACCAATCATAAATAAAAATGGTGCAAATCTGATTTCATATAATTGGTCTTTTCCGGGAGGATTCCCTATTCAACAATTTAAGGAAGATCCGGATACTATTAAATATAATTTTGCCGGAAGTTTTTCTCCCAGCCTTGAAGTTACAACCGATAAAGGATGTGTACATACTATTACAAAACAGAATTTTATGGCTTTCGGTTTTATTGATAGTCTCAGTATAAAAATTTCAGATACTACTATTTGTCAGCGTGGTTCATTAACTATTGAAAATATTAACAAATCTCTTCCAGGTAAATTAACCTGGAATTTGGGAGGAATAACTTCTGTAACCAAGCCTGACCAATACACGTGCATAGCCAGATATGATACGTTAGGAAAGTTTAACGTTTCAGTTAGCTATGACTTTAATGGATGTACTGTTTCAAAATTATTAACTAAAATTATACGCGTTAAGGGAGTTATAGCGGATTTTACATCACTGGATTATTACCATTGCCTGTTACCCCATACTGTTCATTTTACCAATTTATCCAAATCAAATGATGCAGGTAAAATGATTTATCAATGGATGATTTATAGCGGATCAAAATTGGTAAAATCATCCAATAATATTAATGATTCATTCAGAGTACGACAAACCGGAAGTTATGATGTAGTGCTTATAGCCAGACATGGCAATGGCTGTAAAGATACCATGTCTGAAAAAAATTATATTCGTAGCAGGCCTATCATGCCAAATTTTGATGCAGTATATAAAGTAGGATGTATAGGTCAAAATATCGAATTTTTACAAAAAACACCTCCAAGCTCCTATAAAGCACCGGACAGATTTAACTGGACTTTTTATGATAAGGATAATACAAAAATTTTAGGATATTCAAACGATGACAATCCTAAATTTGCATATTCAGATACGGGATTTTACTCCGTAAAGATGATTGCAGATAATGGAATTGGGTGCAAAGATTCAGTCTCAAAACTGAGCTTTATTGAAATAGTTTATCCCAAAATAAATTTTGAATTGTTAAACCCTATCATCTGTAAAAATGAAGCCCTGATTGGCAAAGGTAAATCAGAGCCGAAACGTGCTAATTTTAATTATTTCTGGTATTTGGAACACAAAAATAGTGGTACTCAACTAATAGGTCTTGATTCTGTTTTAAATAGTGGGATGAGCACAGCGGGTGAATACAATTTTAAATTTGCTCATGAAATAAATAAAGGTTGTCGTGACAGTATTGTGAATAACGATTTTATAAAAATTAACGGAATATCGGCTCAAATGCAATTGGACACTTTTAATGGGTGTACACCACTTACTGTGAAACCACAGGTTTTACTAACCGAAAATTATCATTTTGGAGATACCAGCGATCGGGTTATTTATAAATGGACGGCTTCTCCTGCTTCAAATGTTATTATTAAGAATGACACGACAGTTAACCCGGAATTTACATTTAATACAACAGGTGAATATAAAATAAATTTAGAGGTAATTAATACCACAGGGTGCAGACATAACATATCGTCACAGTCTATTTATGTTGGTGTTAAAGCCGCTTTCGATGTATCCGATTATGTTGTTTGTGCCAATAGTGAAATACTTTTAACCGACCGTTCATACCTGTTGCCTACCAATATCAAATGGCTGCTCGAACCGGATGCTATTACTGCAAACGCACTTGACCAAAACCAAATTAATATTAAGTATAATAATGACGGTAATCACAAAGTTGGTTTGGTAGCTGCCAAATTAAATCAATGCTTCGATACTGTATATAAAACGGTGAAGTCAATAATTGTAAAAGCAGATTTGTTAGCCTTAGAAACGACAATGAAATGTGCACCGGTTTATGCACAGTTTATTTCCAGTTCTAAATATGCCGATTCATTAAAATGGGATTTTGGCGACAGCAATATAGTTACCACTACGGATGCTTTTGTTGCCAATATTTATCGAAAAAACTCCGGTTCCAAAAAAGGATTTGATATTTCTTTAATAGCTAAAAGTAATGAAGGATGCAGCGATACATTATCAATAAAAAACTATATTTATGTACTTGGACCTGTTCCTAGATTTGAGTTATCAAACGCTAATGGTTGTGAACCTTTGTTGGTTAAATTTAAAAATACAAGTACGGATGTATTTAAACATTATCTCAACTATGACGATGGCTCTCCGTTAGATTCTACTTTTGACAAAAATTGGTATTCTATAATAACCGCCGGCCTTGATACCCAAAAATTTATTCCCCGAATGTATGCTATAGATTCATTGGGTTGCAAAGCTACTTATGAAAGCCCTGTTCCGGTTGTAGTGAAGCGCAATGCAAAAGCATCATTTATCGTAAGCGATTCAATTCTTTGTGAAAATCAAACACTGAATTATAGTGATAAGGCAGTATCAGTTTTAAGCTCTGACTTTTATATCAATGAAAAGGGACTTAATGCTTCGCTTCTTAAAACTTCAACCATAACATTTTATAAAAAAGGCGATTACCAATTTACTCAAATTGTAAAAAACAGGAATGATTGTGTTGACTCAATGAAAATTAATATTAAAGTTTATTCAAATCCTGTGGCTGATTTTGTATTGAATGATACCCTTTGTTTATCCAAAATATTAAACTTTACCAATACATCTACAGGTAATTATCCGCTTACCAATTATTACTGGGAAATACTTAACCCTTCTTCCCCCGTTATTTATTATAGCAAAGATATTGTTCATACATTTGATGCATTTGGACCAGCCTCGGTAGGATTAACAGTTACTGATTCAAACGGATGCCAGAACACCAACTTAAGAAATTATTTAGTTCCTAATCCGGCTGATATTCCTTCCGGTGAATTAGAGGTGGTTAGTGTAAATGTGGATAGTTCAATTCAGGTTATTTCAAAAGTAACCAACTATAACCGTTTTTTGAAAGGTGATTTTTATTATTCTGATAGCGTTAAATGGATTAGAGCTACTTATTCTAAAAAGGTTGAAAAATTTGATTATTGGAATAAGCAAATGGTTGATTCAGCACAATGTTTTTATTTTAATATTACCGACGTTTGCGGCTACGAGAGTAGTCTCGGTAAAAAGCATTGCACCGTTTTTTTAAAAGTTATCGGCACAAAACCGTTTACCAATCAACTTAACTGGACTCCTTATATTGGTTGGCCTTCTGTTGATAATTACACAATTTATCGGAAAAAAGCAGGGGACCTCAATTATACTTTACTTACTTCTGTTGACTATTCCACTAATTCTTTGCTCGATTCAGGATTGTGTAATGTATCTTATTCTTATTATGTAGAAGCTTCTTATCAATCAATTGTATCGCGGAGCAATGTTGAAAGCCATATTCCTTTATTCAACTTCCCTCCTGCTTTTAAAGATATAAAAAATGTATCGGTTATTGATTTTAATACTATTGAAGTAAAATGGGAAACCAACAGCAATAGCAATTTTTATAATTACATCCTGTATCGTACCAATGTTCAAACAAATAAAACCGATATAATTTATACCATTACCAATAGTTATATTGATAAAGATGTAAATACCAACCTTTATAATTACATATATCAGGTTTCGGAAACCGATAAATGCGGCTACCAAAGTGAACCTAAATATGAAGGAAAAAATATTATACTTCATGCCACTTCATCCGATTATAATTGTTTTGCCAATTGGGATACCTATAAATCCTGGAGCAGCGGAGTAAAAGAGTATAATATACAGATAGAAAAAGAAGGTTGTTTTAAAACCATTTATACCACATCCAATATTGATAGTGCATTCATACACGATCAAACTCTTGAAAACATTCACGGGCCTTATTGCTATAGAATAATGGCTATATCAGGAAATGCGAAAGATACAAGTTTATCAAATATTGCTTGTGTTATTTCACCTTCCACTTTGTTTTTCCCAAACGCATTTACTCCAAATGGAGATAATATAAATGAAAAGATAAGCGTTCGTTCATTGTTTGTATATGACAATACAAATCTAACAGGTCGAAATTTCACACTTGAAATATTTAACCGTTGGGGCGAAAGGGTATATCTCAGCCATGCTATTGATGGCGAATGGGATGGAATTTATGAGGGCAAACAAGTTCAAACAGGGGTATATATTTATAGATTAAAAGCAATGGGTGTAGATAACAGAAGTTATTCATTAAAGGGTACTATTACTATTGTGCCATAAAATGTTAAATTTAAATAACCAATAAAAATATTTTTTCATAGGCGTTTTATTTCTTAAAAAGGTATGCTGCGAGGTGTACCTTTTTAATTTTGAATCAGCCCCGAAAAGTGTACTATTTTTAAATAACAAAAATCTTTGCTGCAACCTTAGGTATTTCTCTGCTCGCTATGTACCTTTGCACCATGTTTAAAAAACAGGTTAAAGCCTTATTAAAAGGGCATGTTAATGGTGGTGTTACTAAAAATATAATTCAATATTCTTCTGCTTTTCAAGAACATTCTTTAAATTTTTTTTTAAATCCAGGCAAAAACCTGATTCCAATTTTATATTTTTTTAAAAATAAAAAAGTAAAAAAGACAATTCAATGGCACAATCCGGTAACGAATTTTTATTCTATTCAATCCAATAACTAATGACATTCCCTAATTTCATAAAATCAATTTTTTTAGGTTTGCTAATTGGGTGTTTTGCGCAAAATAGTATTGCTCAATGCGGAACTATAGAATTAATAAGCAACCAATACAGCGCATGCCAACCCGCGCAATTTAAATGGGTACTGAAAAATGTTCCTCCAGGTTCTATAGTTTCCTGGGATTATGGCAACGGAAAACAAGATGGAAATGATACATTTTTAGCGTTTGTAGATAAAGCGGGAAAAATATCAGTAAATGTTAAAATAGCTCTGACCGGCGGGAGCATTTGTGAATTTACCAAAACTGATTTTGTAGAAGTTTATCCAACTCCTGTTCCTGCAATTTATGTTTCACGAAAAAAACTTTGCAATGGCGCTGATTCAGTAAGTTATTTTGATATTACGCCGAACGCCGTAAAACGAACTTGGTCGGTTGATGGCTCATATTTTTATAATACACAACCAAAATTTAATTACACCTATAAAACTCCCGGAATTAAAAAAGTTTCTCTGGTAATTGAAAATAATTACGGATGCATTGGTATTAAAGAATTTGATTCGGCAACCATTATTTACCCAAAACCAGAATTGGATTTCACTGCAAATATTTTGACGGGTTGTGTTAATAAATCTGTGCGTTTTACTCCAATAATAAATACCTACGGGGTAGCTGTAAACTCCTATATCTGGACGTTTCCCGGCGGGCAGCCTTTTAAACAATTGAAAGATATTCCTGACCTTGTAAGCTATTCTGTCGCCGGAATATTTTCACCAAGTCTGGAAATAAATACCGCCAATGGTTGCAATTTTATTTTTACCAAACCTGATTATCAGAGTTATGGAACACCGGTAAGTTTGTCTTTAAAAATTTCAGATACCGCCGTTTGCCTTGGTAAAACTATTACTATAGAAAACCTTGATAAAACTTTAGCAGGAAATTTTAACTGGAACATAAACGGAACTTCAACCCTTTCGCAACCTGATAAATATACCAACATTGCTACATACAGTGCTATGGGCAAGTATGATGTATCCGTTTTTTATAATCATAACGGGTGTTCAGTATCACAATCATTCCAAAACATAATTCGGGTAAAAGATGTAAAAGCCGGCTTTGTTTCGGGCGATAATTTGCATTGCAAACTTCCGCATACCATTCACTTTACGAATTTATCCAAATCGTATGAGCCGGGAACTATGTTTTATCAGTGGAAAATTTATGAAAATTCAACCTTGGTTCATTTCTCGAATTCTGTGAATGATTCGTTTTCAATAACCAAAGCCGGCTTGTATGATGTTAGTCTGATTGCCATGCATACAAATGGGTGTCAAAATACATTCAGCAGTAAGGAATTTATTACAAATAAAAAAATAGCCCCTGAGTTTGACGCTATTTATAAATTGGGTTGTATAAATCAAACCATCCAATTTATTCAAAAAACCCCGCCCAGCTCCTATCAGGCTTCCAATAAGTACAAATGGACATTTTTTGCAAAAGACAATTCCAAAATTTTGGGCTACTCCACTTCCGATGATGCTCAATTTTCATTTCCCGATTCAGGTTTTTATACCGTTAAACTGATTGCTGATAATGGGGTTGGTTGTAAAGATTCAATTATAAAAAGAAATTTTATTGAGATAGTAAAACCAGCCATAAATTTTAGTTTAACCGAAAATACAATTTGTAAAAATGATGTATTGTATGCTGTAGGTAACTCCTCCCCCGCCCATGTCAATTTTAGATATTTTTGGTATTTAAAAAATAAAACCGACGGTTCCGAAATATACAAAGAATCACCCACCTTTAACGAATCATTAAATAAAGCGGGGCAATACGATTTTAAATTTGTTCACCAAATAAATACAGGCTGCCGCGATAGTATCGTAAATAATAAATTGGTAAACTCCAATGGTATCAATGCTACCATGAAACTGGATACTGCTAACGGGTGCCTTCCTTTTAAGGTCAAACCAACCTTGACAATTACAGAAAACCTTCACTTTGGAAATGCAAGCAATACCCTGAATTATAGATGGACAGCAAACCCAAGTGCAGGGGTTACTATACTTAACGATACCAATATGACCCCGCAATTTATTTTTACCAAGCGAGGCCAATACCAAATAATGGCTGAGATTAGAAATAGTGTAAGCTGCACCCAAACCATCATCTCACAAACCATTAGTGCCGGAGTAAGTGCTGATTTTTTAATATCCGATTCTACTGTTTGTTTAAATCAGACTATTTTATTAAAAAATAATTCCGGTTTAAAACCTACGGGTATTAAATGGATTATTAATACAAATACTATTACCAATGACCCTTTAGCAAGCAATGAATTAAATGTTCGTTTTACAACTGGCGGAATTCAAAAAATAGGTTTGGTAGCCGATAAATTCAATGTTTGTTTCGATACGGTTTATAAATCTATTCGTTCAATCGTAGTAAAAGCAAACCTCGAAGCGGTGCAAACCGTGATGAAATGTGCACCTGTTTATGCCAAGTTTTTATCACACTCCATCAATGCCGATTCATTGATTTGGAATTTTGGTGATGGTAATAAAATAACTACATCCGATTCGTTTGTGGCTAATATTTATAAAAAAAATACCGGCTCAGATAAAGGCTATACCTTAATATTAATAGCCAAAAGCAATGAAGGATGCAGCGATACAATGGTAAAACAGAACTATATGAAAATTATAGGACCGGTGCCTGAATTTTCACTACAAAATTTTAAAGGGTGCACTCCGGTAGAAGTAAATTTTATTAATAACAGCAAAGAAGTTTATAAATATTACATCAATTATGGCGACAACACAGCCAATGATACTATTACCGGAAAGCATATTTATACCCTAAAAAATATAGATGCGGTGTTCGAAACCTATATGCCAAAAATGTATGCTTCCGATATAGTAGGGTGTGTGGCGGTTTATGAAAGCATTGATACCATTAAAATAATTGCCAATCCTAAATCCATTTTTACATTAAGCGATACAATAACGTGTGCAAATAATCCAATTCAAATCACAAATAAGTCACTTAAAATTACCTCTTCTGATTTTTATATTTTTAATGGTATTGAAAGAATTTTACTAAGTTCTGATTTTGTTGTACAGCCTGATAAAGGAATTTATAAACTTACCCAAGTAGTAAAAAATGCAGGTAATTGCTACGATAGTTCAAATGCACAAATTCGGGTGAATCCAAATCCTAAGGCTGATTTTGAATTAACGGATACACTGTGTTTATCAAAACCGGTTAATTTTAAAAATATCTCCACTTCAGAATTTCCTTTAATAACTTTCGATTGGGAAATTAAAAACCCGGCGACGCCATTTTATTTTATTACTTACAATAGTAAATTTACCTTTAATTCTTCTGGACTTGGTTCCGTAAAACTTACCATTACCGATTCAAATAAGTGTCAAAATACTATGTTAAAAAACTTTAATGTGATTGACCCGGTTTCCATTCCTTCAGGAGAATTGAAAATGGTGAGTGTGAACCCCGATAATTCGGTAAATAGTGTAGCTAAGCCTAATAACTATTACCGTTTTTTGTTTAATAATTTTTATTTTAAAAACAATCTTATTCATTCAAGTACACTCAAAGCAGGGATTGATTTTAATACGTATTTACCTGCTAATTTTGATTCTGTTTGTATTGATATTACTGCTACCGACGTATGCGGATACGAAAGCAAAAAAGGTTTAAAACATTGTACAATATTTTTAAAAATTGTGAGCAATAAACCTTTTACCAATCAATTGAACTGGACTCCTTACGTTGGATGGCCGGTGGTTTCCAATTATTCCGTTTATCGCAAAAAACAAACAGAATTATCTTATTCTTTAATAAAAACTTTGGACGGAAACACAATTTCATGGCTTGATTCGGGTCTATGTAATTCTGAGTACTCCTATTATATTTCTGCCGTTTATCTGGATGCAGCATCCAAAAGCAATATTGCGAAAAGCACTCCGCAGTTTATATATCCTGTTTCATTTTCGGATATAAAAAATGTTTCGGTTGTAGATAACAATTCGGTAAAAATTAGTTGGGAGCCATCATCAAACCGTATTTTTAACAATTATTCGTTATATCGCACCTGTGTTCAATCGGGCAAAACAGATATTATTAAATTAGCAAAAAACATTTACCTTGATAAAAATGTAAATACAAGTCAATACACTTACATGTATCAGGTAACCGAAACCGACCTATGCAATAACAGTAGTTTGGTAAATCAGGAAGGTAAAACAATTTTATTAACCGGAAAAAGTGTTGAATATAAATCTTTATTAAACTGGAATACCTATAAAACATGGGCATCAGGTGTAAAAAATTATACATTGCAAATAGAAAAAGATGGGGTGTTTAAAACCCTGTTTATAAGTTCAAATGCCGATAGCATTTTTATCCATAAGCAGCAACTTGAAAACATTCACGGGCCATATTGTTACCGGATAATGGCAGTTTCGGGTAATAATAAGGATACAAGTTTCTCAAATATCACCTGCCTTGTTTCGCCATCTACCCTGTTTTTTCCCAATGCATTTTCACCTAATGGTGATGGAGTTAATGATAAAATAAGTGTTCGCTCCTTGTTTGTATATAATAATACTCCAAATTCAGGTCGTAATTTTAGCCTTGAAATTTTTAACCGTTCGGGTGAAATGATTTTCCAAAGCCATAATATAGATGAAGAATGGAATGGAATGTATCAGGGTAATAAAGTTCAAACAGGGGTTTATATGTATCACCTAAAAGCTGTGGGTGCTGATTATCGCAGCTATTTAATTAATGGTACCATTACGGTTTTACCATAATTTTTCAATAAAAGTTTTGTGCGTTTAACATTTTGTGTTATACATTTTGTATAATACAATTTGTATAATACAATTTGTATAATTAGTTTTGCGTATGCAAATAAAGGAAAACCCTTTTTTAATTAATGCCTACCAAAGCCCGGAGTATTTTTGCGATCGTAAAAACGAAACGGAAACTCTTTTGGTTAATATCGAAAACAATAGCAATACCACTTGTTTTGCACAGCGTAGGTTAGGAAAAACTGCATTACTAAACCATGTTTTTTATTTATTAAAAAAGAAAAAAAATACCGAATGCTTGTATCTCGATATATATGCAACCCAAAATCTTAAAGATTTTACAAATCAATTGGCCAATAGCATATACCGCGTTTTTCCTGAAAACAAAGGTATTGGTAAACGGTTTTGGGAAGCTATTAAATTATTTCGCCCGGTAATAAGTGTTGATTCTTTTTCAGGAACCCCTGAACTAAGTTTGGATATAAACCAACCCAAACAACTTGAAAAAACAATACCTCAGTTGCTTCAATTTTTAAATATACAAAATATAAAAACGGTTATTGCTATTGACGAATTTCAACAGATATTGAACTACCCTGAAAAAAATGTAGAGGCCATATTACGCACAAGCATTCAACAGCTTAAAAATGTAAATTTTATTTTTTGCGGAAGCAATCAGGCCATGATGCTTGAAATATTTAACAGTGCCAAACGCCCTTTTTATGCCAGTACCAAAAGCTTGAATCTTCAAAAAATTGACCCATTAGAATATACCAAATTTATTAAAACGCTGTTTACAAAAAATGGATTTATGATTAATTCAGTAAGCATTGAATCAATTCTTGAGCTTACTTGCGGCCATACCTATTATACACAATGCCTGTGTCACCAACTTTTTTTGAAAAACGATATTAACATTTCGCCTGAATTGGTTATGACAAGTCTTAACAAACTACTTTTGGAAAATGAAGGAACATATTTTCAATATCGTAATCTTCTTACTTCAGCACAGTGGAAATTGCTTAAAGCCGTTGCCCATGAAGAAAAATTAGAACAACCCTATTCAAAAATATTTTTACATAAATATATTTTAGGCTCTTCCGCCATTGTAAAACGTGGCATTGAGGCATTAATCCAAAAGGAAATGATTTACTACAATGTTTCTGTAAGCAAACCGTATTATGAAGTATATGATAAATTTTTGATGCGTTGGATGCAAATGAAATAGGCAGGGTGTATGGAAATTTCTATACCAAATAATCCCTCACTTTTTTCTGAATTCTCTTTTTAACTTTTTCCCAGGTTTGGCCTTTTAGGCTTATTGGATCTTCGCTTTCATCGGCATCATCAAAGTAAGTCAAAACCTGAGGTACGGTGATTAATAAATTTTGGGTGCTATATTTTTCTCTATGAAAATTTATAAAATCTTCTACCGAAAAATGATTTAGTAATTCATCAATATCCCAAAAATCTTTCTTTTTGCCACGGCCTAAAAGGGCTTGAACTTTCATTGCTACTACATCTTCCGTCGAATACATTCTGATATTTTCTATTACTTTGAGTGGTCGAATGAGTGGGTGAGGAAAACGAACAATGTCAATTTTAACATTACCTACATAGCAGAATATTCCAAAGAACGGAGGTTTATCTTCTACTACAAAATCATTGGCAAAATGACGTTTCATAGCTTCAATAATAGGGCCATTTTCAAATTTAATATGTGTAAAAATATCCAGATCCACAGAAATACGATGTCCATACATAAGTGACAAAGCAGTACCACCTACAAGACTAAAATCCTGCAGTTCGGGTATTTCCAATAGCTTTTTTAGTAAGGCAAAAGTTCCGGGTTCAACAGTCTCAAGGTGTAACATCTGAAATCCAATAAAGGTTTATCAATAACGGCACTAGCCAAATATGTTCTGGTAAGGGGTAAAAATTTAGCATTCAATAATACCTTGGTAATTTTTTCATCCCCATAATATCTTCTGCAATTTCGGATATCGTCCACATCGCCTCGTTCAAATACACGTTCGATTACAAAATTTGCTTTTGCATCATAATCAAGTTTTTCAAAGTTTACATCCCAAAAAATACGACGGTGAAAAACCGGCTTTTCCTTTTCTTCCATTATTCAAATTTTTATTTATAGCAAAACTACATGAAATTTGGTATTAGTAATAAACAGTTTTAACATGGTTATTAAATTGTAGGATAATATCATTTCATTCCAGCCACTTAACATATAACTAATATTGCCACAGATTAACGGATTAAAAAAAATCAGATAGGACAAATTAAATTTGTCCTTTATGAAAAAAATTCTGCGACAAAAAATAGGAACTATTTTTTTATCTGATTTAATCTGAAAAATTTTTTAATCTGCGAATCTGTGGCTTTTAATGCTAAGTATAAAAGTTATCTGTTTTGAAATTGGTATGGCTTCCATGCCCTACCCTTTAGAGATAAAAAATCATATAACTTTTTAAAAAACAACATGCCACAAAGCCCATAGAACTTTTTAAATTTGCGGCCATGTTTGAAAGTTTAAGTTTAAAATTAGAAAAAGCCATTAAAACCCTGAAAGGTCAGGGTAAAATAAGTGAAATAAATGTAGCCGAAACGGTTAAGGAAATTCGCCGTGCCTTGTTGGATGCGGATGTTAGTTTTAAAATTGCCAAAGAATTTACAGCAGGGATAAAAGATAAAGCACTGGGACAAAATGTGCTTACCAGTATTTCGCCCGGTCAGTTGATGACCAAAATTGTGTATGACGAAATGGTGGAATTGCTGGGTGGGAGCAAAACGGATATTAATCTGAAAGGCAGTCCGGCTGTAATATTGATTGCCGGCTTGCAGGGTTCGGGTAAAACAACGTTTACAGCTAAACTAGCCCACCATTTAAAATCAAAAGGAAAAAGCCCGTATATTATTGCGTGTGATGTGTATCGCCCTGCTGCCATTGAGCAAATAAAAGTTTTGGGTCAATCGGTTGGGGTACCCGTTTATTTTGAAGATAATAACAAAGACCCTCGACAAATTGCAGCTAATGGAATAAAACAAGCCAAAATATTTTCACATGATATTGTAATCATAGATACCGCAGGTCGCCTGAGTATTGACGAGGAAATGATGACGGAGATATCAGACATCAAAAAATTGGTAAATCCATCTGAAACCTTGTTTGTGGTGGATAGCATGACAGGTCAGGATGCGGTGAATACGGCTAAGGCGTTTAACGACCGATTGGATTTTGACGGCGTAGTGCTTACCAAATTAGATGGGGATACACGTGGTGGTGCGGCATTGTCTATAAAATCGGTGGTAAATAAACCCATCAAATTTGTAAGCATGGGTGAAAAACCGGAGGCCCTTGATATTTTTTATCCCGACCGGATGGCAAGCCGTATTTTGGGTATGGGCGATATTGTTTCACTTGTTGAAAAAGCACAACTTAATTATGATCAGGATGAGGCTGAACGCTTAGATAAGCGACTTCGAAAAAATGAATTCAATTTTGAGGATTTTATAAAACAAATTAATCAGGTTAAAAAAATGGGAAATCTGAAAGATTTGATGGGAATGATTCCGGGCGTTGGTAAAGCGGTTAAAGATGTTGACATTTCGGAAGACTCGTTTAAAAATATTGAGGCAATTATAAATTCAATGACGGTAAAGGAAAGACAAAACCCTGATATTATTGACGGCACCAGAAAAAAAAGAATTGCGGCGGGGAGCGGAAATTCTATTATAGAGGTAAATAAGTTGATGAAACAATTTGAGGATATGCGAAAAATGATAAAGTCTATGAATAAAATGAGGCCGGGAAGAAAATAGGATTGTGCTATTATTTTAGAACAAGTCGCTATGAGTTCCGGTTCGTACGAGACTAATTTCTTTTTTGCCCTCATCTGGATACCATATCATCAACCAATTTGGTTGAATGTGACATTCGAAATGATTGATATAATTTCCTCTCAATTTATGAGATTTGTATTTAGGTGGCAAGGTTCCCGATATTTCAAGGAGTTCGAAGGCACTATTTATTAACTCAAGATTTAAACCACGCTTTATACATAATTTGTAATCTTTATCAAACTGTTTTGTAGATCGGAGCGTGTACAAGATTCATTCGTTTAGAAATGCAATAAGGTCTTTTGCTGATTTGTGCTTCTTAGTATTACCTTCTTCAGCTGCTTCCATTGCTTTTAGGGTTGTTTGGTTAGGCTCCTTATGCACTGTAACAAAAGATAAAGTTTTAATATATTCTAAAAAAGGTAATGCTTCCTTTTTCTTGGTATCAATGGTTATAAAAGTCATGATAAAATAATAATTTGAGTAACAAAGGTATGAAAAAGAAACAAAAAAATAAATAATCAAAATTTAAGATGAGGAATAAAAAGAGGAATATAGATTACGATTATGGTTTAAGGTGAGGAGATATTTTTTTTTGGTAATAAGTAAAAGTAAGTGGATAGATTTTTCATTATAATTTGACTTTTGTTTAAGAAATTTCAGTCAATGCTCAAATCAATTTTCAATGCACAATTTTCATTAGTTAGGGATGCAAAAAATCTTTATAAAGCCAAATGAAAATCAATTATTGAAAATCAATGATTAAATATTATTTTATCCTGACCTAAAAAATATATTCGCCTTTTAAATTTTGGTACATTTGTTACTTTCTAATTAATATGTTTATGAAAAAATATATATACCTGATTTTTGTATGCCTTTTTGTAATATTTAGTGCCAAAGGCCAAACTGTTTTTATTAATGAAGATTTTTCATCTGCCTCGGGCACTACTCCCCCATCGGGTTGGAAACAAAATCAACTTTATTCCACCGTTCCTGCCACTGATTTATGGCATTTTGATAATCCGGGTTCCCGAAGTATAGCAGGAAACTTTAGCGGACAGTTTGCAATTTTTGA
>CAYHCM010000031.1:19878-31323 GCA_964355045.1 uncultured Chitinophaga sp.
GTAAGTATGAATACCGATTCCACCTTTACTCTTACTGCTATTACAGGATTATCAGGCGATCAGCAAATAACAAACAGCGATACCTTAATTGTAAAAAATATTAAAATAAACCAATCACCGGCAGTTCCTTCTGCCAAATTTATTTCTGTTTGCGGTTTTGGTTCCTATACTGATTCGATACAACTCAATGCTGGTGATGATGCTTTTTGGTATGAAAAGGCTACCGGAGGTTCTGTTATTCAAATAGGAAAATATTTTAGCATTAATCCTTTAAATAAAGATTCCATTGTGTATGTGGAAACTTTGCGTTCTAAAAAAGGAGCTTTTCCATTGCCCAACAAAAGTCCTAACGTGGGCTATAACGGTATTTCAAGCGGCTTGTTTTTTGATGTAACTGCCTTTAGTGATATCGTCATTGATTCAATACAAGTCGATACCCGCACCGGAGTTGGAACCAGTTTTCCTTATACCATTGATATTTATAAAGGAAGTTATATCGGAAATAATACGTCTTCCACAGGATGGACCCAAATTGTGAGCCGCACTGAAACAATTACCACAGGTACAAATATGCAATTGTACGCCGGAAATATTAAAATAAATGCCGGTGAAACAGTGGGGATTTATTTTCATAATAACGGAACCAATACCATTGAATTTGCTTCCGGCCCTGTAACCGGAGCTAATTCTGACCTGAAATATTATTCAAACGATGTTCATCCTTATGGAAAGTTTGGTTCCGGATTGAATAATTTTGGATACGGCGGAACTATTTTTTATCGCAAAGCCTGTTACAGTGCGAGGGTTAAACATGAATTTGATGTTAATAAACGCCCATCCGGAGCACGAATTTCAAGGGTTTCGCCTTTTAAAGGTTTTATTGACGGAGCCAGAGATGTGATTAAAGAAAAGGATACATTGACATATGAACTTACGCCGCCAACCGGATTTTCAAACACAGGTTATGGGGCCGACTGGACTATAAACAGTGTTACATTAATTACCGGCAAAGGTGTGGTGGTTAAAAGTTCCGATTATAAAATAATAAACTATCCCTCCACCGGAAATAATTTTAAAATCGCCTGTTTTTCTCCGATGGGTTGGGCTGATTCAACCATTTTTTTAAGTATAAAAATTAGTGAATTGCTTACAGCTACCAAATGCGATTCAACCCTTATCAAGGAAATATTTATTGGACCCACACCTAAAATCGGTTTTACATTTAATAATGTTTGTTTGGGAGGAATTACTCAATTTGTAAATACAAGTACAATTAAAAGCGGGTACATGAGCTATAAATGGGAGTTTGGAAACGGCGACAGCACTACTCAAATTGACCCTGTTTATGTGTATTCGGCTTTTGGCCTTTACAAAGTAAAACTTAGCCTTACCAGTAATTATAATATAAAACATGACACCACAATTCAAGTGGAGGTTTTTGAAATACCAAATGTAATTTTTAAAGTAATCAATGCTTGTTTTGGAGATAGTATATCATTTATAAACACCACTTCCATTAGCCGTGGAATTTTATCCTACACCTGGGATTTTGCTGATGGTATAAGCAGCGTTAAATCAAATCCAAGGCATAAATATGTGTCACCCGGCAGCTATCCTGTAAAATTAACGGCAACCGCCAATGGCTGTATAAATTCTTTAACAAAAAATGCCAACCAATTTGTAAGACCGGTAGCTAATTTTACATCCACAGGCAATTGCACTAAAAACATTGTTTATTTTACAAATACATCCACTATCGGATTAGGCGATAAATTTGGAAGCCAATGGTTGTTTGGCGACGGTTCGGGAAATAACGACATTAATCCTGAACATACATACAGCACAGGCGGGATTAAAACGGTAAAACTAATTGCCTACAGCCAGTTTGGTTGTAAAGATTCAATTATTAAACCGATTACTATTTTGGAATCGCCTGAAGCATCGTTTATTCCTGGTCCGGCTTGTAATGTTAATCCGGTCGTTTTTAATAATACCACTTCTGAGCCCGCAGGGGTTTTGGTCAGCTATAAATGGACTTTTGGAGATGGTGGTGTAAGTACAATCAAAAACCCTCAACACAGTTATCCTTTTTTGGGCAAACGAACGATTACCTTAACAGCATCAGGTAATAATAATTGCAGCACTTTTTACCAAAAGGAAATCAATGTATTGGCGCAGCCAAAAGCTAATTTTAAGGCAAATGATGTGTGTATCGGGCAATCTGTTACATTTAGCAATTCAACTTTTGGCAGCGGTATAATTACCTATAAATGGAAATTTGGAGATGGTGACAGCAGTTCTGTTTTTTCACCTGTAAAAAAATATACAACCAAGGTGGCCACCACCTATAATGTTACCTTAACGGCCAGTACCTTGGGTGGCTGCAAAGATTCAAAAGTAATCCCTTTAAATATTGATGATGCACCTTCCTGTAATTTTACATTTAAATCGGCAGGTACCGGTGGTTTTGAATATATTTTTACTCCTGAAGTTAAAACCTATTCTTTTTACCAATGGAGTTTTGAAGGGGGCGGTCAAAGTAATGCCATCACTCCTACCAACCGATTTCCGGCAGATGGAAAATACAGGGTAAGGGTATTTTTTAAAACCATTGATAAATGCGAATGTATAGATTCCAGTCAATTTGTTACAGTTTATCATCTTGGAGTGAAATCTGTTAAAAAAGAGGCAGGAATTGAATTTTTTCCAAATCCAAACAACGGAATTTTTACTTTGAGAGTGGCCAATATTTCACCAACGGAATCGTTTACTTTAAATATCAATGACCTTGCAGGAAAGCAATTGTTTACGACAAAACTGGTTGGCAATAAAAATCACGAAATCTCTTATCCCGAACTTTCCAATGGTATTTACACTATTGAAATAATTAAACAATCGGGTGAAAGAAGTATTGGGAAAATGAATGTGGTGAAATAAGATTTGTAATTTCAGATTCAGTAATCATTTTAATATTTCACATTAAAGCTTTATGTTTTATGAATTATTATCAGGCAAAATAAAACCGAATTGTCCTTAAAATTTCATGTTTTCCTCAAATTTGGCTTTAACCCCCTTTTTTATTTAGTCATAAATTCAAAAATTTAGAGTAACTCTCTATATTCGTATTTCCAAATAAAAACACCTGTGAAATCACCAATCTTTTTTCTAACCCTATTATTTGGAATTTTTCTGTCTTCGCATTTAAAGGCTCAATCCCTCGGAAATATAACTTATTCCGATACGTTTACAGCCTATTCAGTCTATTGTCCGGGCAGTTCGCAGTATGATGGATGGGGAACTTTCAGAGCCAAACTTGATACAAGCATTTTTAAAATAATGCAGGTTAATATGCGGGGAACTTATACCACCACAGGCAGAACTTGCAATGATTCTTTTATTGCCCGTAAAATAGCGGCCAGCCTTAAAAATGCCACAGCCTATACTTCTCCTGCATGTAATGGAAATATTTGGGTGGTTTCGGCTCCGGGAAGTTGTTCGGCTGGTGGTTGTGTGGTAACTGCTGATAATGTAGGATTAGGTGCCGATGGACAAGCAAATGCCTGTTACTGTGTAAACCCTTCTTATCAGCTACGACCGATTATCGGGAACCTTAACTGGGGCGGTGTTAATAGTACAAGCTGCAGTCCGGCTCCTACCCAACGTATGATTGTTGAATTTGGTTATAAATTATACCCTAATGATGTTGGGGTTTTATCCGTTAATCCTGCCAATATTTGTATTAATCCAAATAACATAAGTGCTAAAATAAAAAATTCAGGCTCAAACACCATTGACAGTGTAAGAATTACCTGGTCGTTGAATGGAGCAATTCAAAATACGACCTACTTCAATAAAAAAATTCTTTCAACAAAAGATACCCTTGTTATTCTTAAAACCGGGATTGCCTATACCCCTTATACTAATTATACCCTAAAAGTATGGACATGGAAACCAAATGGGAAAAATGATGCCTATATTGCAAATGACACGGTAACTTACAAATTCAGATATTCAGGAACGCCTAAAATACCCGTTGTTCAAGATACGGCTATATGCGGCAGTGGAAAACTTACTTTAATTGGAAATCCGGCTAATAAAAGCGATTCGCTGATTTGGTATGGTTCAAAAACAGGAAATACCATTTTAGGGGTTGGCAAATATTTTAAAACCTCATGGTTAAGTCCCGGTACTTATAAATATTTTGTTGGCGCAGCCGGTCAGTTAACCAATACATTTATTCAATCTGATTTTAACGGAATTAACCAGCAGGCCGGTTTTATGATGGATATAAAAGCTTCACAGGCCACCACTATTGATAGTATTGCCATAAATATCGGAGCGCCATCCGGAACTTCGGCTAATATAGAAGTTTACTATCGCGACAGTACATTTGGACCTTACCAAACCAATCCTTCTGCCTGGAGTTTAATCGGAAGATATACGGTAGCAAGCCGAGGAATTGGAAAGCCAACTCAGGTTCCTGCCCAATTTTCAATCCCTGCCGGAAAACGCTATGGCTTATATATTCAAACGACAAACGCCCCTTCCTTTTATATTAAATACGGCAATGGAAATACTACCTATACGGATGGTATTTTAACCATTAACCCACCTACCCTCGATGATAATGGCAGAACAATTTATGGCATTGGTATTGAGCTGAACTGGGGTGCTGTCTATGCTTCACGGATTGGAAATATTAAATTTTATTACAGGATTCCTCAATGTGTAAGCTTACGCGATTCAATGACATTATTGGTTAAACAAAAACCTTTCGGAGCTATAATAATAAAAGGAACCCCGTTTAATTCGCCAAACTCGGCTTCAACCGGGACCTCGCTTAACCCCGATATTGTTGGCGTGGGGAAAGAATTGAATTATGAATTGCAACCTCCAACCGGATACAGCAATTCTGACTTTGGTACATCCTGGTTAGTCACCGATTTAAGAGTTATTAAGCCAAGCGGAAAAAGTGTTCCAAACAGCGATACAGCTACAAAATTACCTACAGCTACTGCCAATGGAAAACTTAAATTTATACCTGACCTATCGCTTGAAGACAGTATAATTACAATTTATACGACCATTAAAGATATTGCTGCAACCCAATGTGACAGCACTCTTGAACGTAAAATTTATATTGCCCCCACTCCCAAAACAAATTTTAGTTCTACTACTGTGTGCTTTGGAATTCCTACCGAATTTAAAAACCTTACTACAATCAGAAACGGTAATATGAATTACAAATGGGATTTTGGAAACGGCGATTCAAGCACTCTTATTGACCCTGTTTATTTATATCCCAAACATGGAGTTTATAACGTAAAGCTTACAGCCATTTCCGGTTTTGGAATATTAAAAGACACTTTAATAAAAGTAATTGTAAATGAAATTCCCGATATAAAATTTAAAGTTTTCAATGCCTGTTCGGGTGATAGCCTGAGTTTTGTTAATTCTACCACCATCAGTTCGGGAACTCTAAATTATAAATGGGAATTTGGAGATGGAAAAACAAGCACAAAAATAAGCCCGAAATATAAATACCTTATTGAGGCAAGTTATATTGTTACCCTAATGGCTAATGCCAACGGATGCAGCAATTCATTAAGTAAAAAAGCACATCAGTTTGTAAAACCCGTGGCCGATTTTTCAGTAACTGGCTATTGCAGCAAAAATATTATCACCTTTAGAAACCTTACTACCATTGGCTTGAACGAGCGTTTCGGCAGCAGTTGGCTATTTGGTGACGGAGAGAGCATGAACGAAGCGAATCCAACACATATTTACGCCACAGCCGGAACTAAAACCGTAAAATATCTAGCTACCAGCCAGTTTGGATGTACCGATTCAATGATTAAAACCATTACCGTTTTAGCTTCACCCGAAGCATCCTTTACACATGGTGCCGTTTGTAATATTAAACCGGTAATTTTTATTAATACCACTGCAGAACCTGTTGGAGTGGTAACCAGCTATATTTGGAATTTTGGCGATGGAGCTATTTCCAATTCCAAAAACCCGCAACACAATTACCCCGATCTTGGCAAAAAAACCATTCGCCTTACAGCACTTGGAAATAACGGATGCAGTACCTTTTTTGAAAAAGATGTTACTGTATTGCCTCAACCCATAGCCAACTTTGAAGCTCTCGACGCCTGTTTAGGAAGCAACGTAATATTTACAAATAAAACACTTGGAGGAGGGGTTATAAAGTACAAGTGGAAATTTGGCGATGGCGATAGCAGCGAATTATTTTCACCAATAAAAAAATACAAAGGCAATGTAGCCTCTACGTTTAATGTTACACTTACAGCCTATAATATTGGAGGATGCCAGGATGTGGTAACAATACCCATAAATATTACTGAAAACCCAACGTGTGGGTTTACCTATAAATCAGCGGGAACGGGAGGATATGAATATATATTTACACCTAATGTTCTTACTTATCCTTTTTATCAATGGAGTTTTGAAGGTGGCGGATATAGTAATCTACCCATAGCCAAACATAAGTTTTATAATGATGGAAAATTCAGGGTGAGGGTATTTATGAAAACGGTGGATAATTGCGAATGTATTGATTCAAACACATTTGTCACAGTTAATCATGTTGGAATAAATTCAATTGAAAACAACCCGGCAATTTCTTATTTTCCAAATCCTAATAATGGTTCTTTTAACATCCGGATTTCTGATATTTCCCCAACCGAATCTTTTACTCTAAATATCACTGACCTTGCCGGACGAGCCATATACACCAATAAACTTGTTGGTAATAAAAATCATGAAATATCTTTTACCAATTTTACAAATGGGGTTTATACCTTAGAAATAATTAAACAATCGGGTGAAAGAATTTTTGGAAAAATGAATGTTGTGAAATAGCCTAAAATCCAGAATAATAAAAAAAAATATTTCTTTCCCTACAAATCTTGGAACATAGAATTAATAACATAGTACTATTAATTATGACTTATTTAAATATTATAAAATTATTATCCGGAATCAGGGTAAATTTATCCATTAGGGTTTCATCCCGCCAAACGGCGGAATCTCGTTGTTGTGTTAATATCTTTAATTATGGGTTTTAACAAACCTTATTCTGTTTGAATTAATAATAGCGGAATAGAAGGAAAAAGGGATGTTGTTTGAAGGAACCACAAAATCAAAAACCCGAAAAAAGAAAAAATAACAATGGCCGAAGAAAAGAAAAATATTATTATTTATAATACCGCAGATGGCAAAGTATCGGTTGCCCTTTATGCCAAAGATGGCATGATATGGATGAACCAAAATCAATTGGCCGAACTTTTTGACACCTCAAAGCAAAACATAGGTCAGCACATAGCAAGTGTATTGAAAGAGAACGAGTTGGATGTGAATTCAGTTGTAAAGAATTACTTTACAACTGCCGCTGATGGCATAAAGAATAACAATAGATTTCTGATAAAAAAATAAAAAAAGAGTAATCAAAGTCATGAGCAGCAATATCATCATTTACCAAACCGAAGACGGCAAAACCAAAATAGAAACGCATTTTGAGAATGAAACTGTTTGGCTTACGCAAGAACAAATAGTTGACTTATTTCAACGCGACCAATCGGTTATATCACGGCATATCAATAATGTATTTAATGAAGGTGAATTAGACAAAAAAAGCAATATGCAAAAAATGCATATTGCAAATTCGGATAAGCCTGTAATCTTTTATAATCTCGATGTAATTATTTCAGTTGGCTACCGTGTAAAATCGCATCGCGGTGTTCAGTTTCGCAAATGGGCTACAGCATTAATAAAAGAATACCTTGTAAAAGGTTTTGCCATGAATGATGAACTGCTTAAAGAGGCCGGTGGAGGCAACTACTTTGATGAATTACTGGCGCGGATAAGGGACATACGTTCCTCCGAAAAAGTATTTTGGCGCAAGGTGTTGGATATTTATGCCACCAGTATTGATTACGACCCCATGGCAATCATATCCGTAGCATTTTTTAAAACAGTTCAAAATAAAATGCACTGGGCTGCACATGGGCATACCGCAGCCGAAATAATTTTTAAAAGAACGGATGCCTTGAAGCAGTATGCAGGTTTAACTAACTTTAGGGGCAGTAAACCCACAAAACAAGAAACCGAAATAGCCAAAAACTATCTAAACAAAAACGAGCTTGATATTTTGAACCGGATGGTTACCGCCTATTTAGAGATTGCTGAAATACAAGCCATGAACAGGCAGCCAATGTATATGAAAGATTGGGTAAAGCGATTGGATAGTTTTTTAACCTTAACCGGAAAAAATATACTGGATCATGCCGGAACCATTAGCCATGAAGAAGCTATAGAAAAAGCGCATTTGGAATATGAAAAATATAAGGAAAGGATTAGTATTGAACTTAGTAAAGCTGAGAATGATTTTATCAAACAAATTGATATTACTGAGACAAAACTTAAGAAAAAGAAATAACCCATGCCCGATATAGTACACGTAACCTGCGCCAAAACCGGGCGAAGCTCAAAAACCAATACCATGGTATGCGCGAAATGCAGGAAAAAGCCTTATCAGACCCGCGATGCAAAATACCTACCATTAAAAGCCCCGCAGGCTTCAGGCAAATCAAGGGCTTTGATGTTTATAGCCTGATGCCTCAAGTGAAGAAATAGTGGAAAGATGAGAAATTACCGTTATTATTTATATTAATTTGAAATTAAAATAGTAACCAGTATTGAGCAAACCTTCCTTAATTTTGCCAAAAAATTTACCATGTTACCCATACACGATTTAAGAGAACATTACGGAAAAGGTGAATTGCTCGAAAAAGACCTTACCTCCCACCCGGTCCAATTATTCGATGCCTGGTTTCAGTTGGCTATTGCCAATAAAATAACTGAACCCAATGCCATGGTTTTAAGTACCATTGGATTGAATGGAACACCCCGTTCGCGGGTAATGTTATTGAAAGGATATTCTGAAGAAGGCTTTATTTTTTATACCAATTACCAAAGCAATAAAGGAATGGAATTAGAAAACAATCCAAATGTAAGTCTTACTTTTTTATGGCTCGAAAATGAAAAACAAATACGGATTGAAGGAACCGTATCAAAAGTTTCGGAAAAGGAATCGGACGATTATTTTAATTCACGTCCATTAGGAAGCAGGATTGGTGCCGTCATCAGCAATCAAAGCAGGCCGGTAGCAAGTATGGAAGATTTGATTAAAAAATGGAATGAGTTTTCAGATTCAAGCGAAGTGAAACGTCCTGAACATTGGGGAGGCTATTTGGTAAAACCAACCCTTATTGAATTTTGGCAGGGACGAGCCAACAGGCTGCACGACAGGATTGAATACAAAATAGTGAATAATGTTTGGGTTTATCAAAGGCTGCAACCTTAGGGGAACTGATTTTTTCCCTAAAAAATATTCAATAAGCAATGTTCAAATCTCAATGTTCAATTGGCTTCGCAACGTTTATTTGCTTCCGTCAGGTATTGAAAATTGAGATTTGAACATTGAAAATTGATCATTACCATCAAAAAAAAAGACCCGTCGAGGGTCTTTTTGCTCAAACTATAAATTGAAGATTACTTAGTCTCTTTAGCAGTTTCTTTTTTAGGCAAATTGCTTACGCGTGGTCTGGTATTACCATAAGATCCCATGATTCGTTTGCCTTTTGCTGATTTTTTATCGCCTTTTCCCATTGATATTTTTTTAGTGGTGCAAATCTATTGTTTTTTGGGTTTTAAAAAAAGGAATAATTTCAACTCCTTTCTTCCCAAACTTCACACAAATGAACAATGGTTTCCACCGCCTTTTCCATATCCTGAACTGAAACCCATTCGAGCTTAGAATGAAAGGCATGTTCGCCGGCAAAAATATTGGGACATGGCAAACCCATAAACGATAAGCGTGAACCATCTGTTCCACCCCTTATACTTTCAGTAATTGGTGTTAATCCGGCTCGTTTGATGGCTTCGGCGGCATATTCCACAACATGGGGATGTTTATTTAAAATTTCCTTCATGTTGCGATATTGCTCAAAGGTTTCTAATTTATAAGATGAATTGGGATATTTTTTTAAAACCACATCAGCCACCTTTCGTATTTCATTGGCATTATCAATCAGGGTTTGGTTTTCAAATCCACGAATAATAAATTTTATAACGGCTTCATCAATATGTCCATTTATAGACGTGGGGTGCACAAAACCTTCCTTTTTTTCAGTTGTTTCAGGACAAAGCCGATCTTTTGGCAATGCTGAAATAATTTCACCTGCTATTTTTATAGCCGATTCCATTTTGCCTTTGGCAAAACCCGGATGGGTGGAAACTCCCTTAATAGCAAGGGTTGCGCCATCTGCACTAAAGGTTTCATCTTCTATATGCCCCAACGATTCACCATCCATGGTATAACCAAAATTGGCTCCCAATTTTTGCATATTTACCTTGTCTACGCCACGGCCAATTTCTTCATCGGGGGTAAAAAGTATTCGTATTTTTCCGTGTTTTATTTCGGGATTCTTGAGCAAATAATTGGCAGCATCCATTATTTCGGCCAATCCAGCCTTATTATCAGCGCCCAAAAGGGTGGTTCCGTCCGCCGTTATTATATCATTTCCAATCTGGTTTAATAAACCGGGATGATCAGCAGGGTCAAGCACTAAAGTATTATCAGCAGGAAATTTTATAATTCCCCCATCATATTTTTTATGAACAATGGGTTTAACATCTTTGCCGCTGCAATCGGGCGAGGTATCCATATGCGAACAAAAGCAAATCACAGGAATATTTTTTTCAGTATTAGCCGGAATGGTGGCATACACATAGCCGTTGGCATCAATGTGAGCATCATAAACACCCTCCAAAAGCAATTCATCAACCAATATTTTTCCCAAATTTTTCTGCTTTTCGGTTGAAGGACATGTTGGAGATTCAGGGTCAGATTGGGTATCAATCTGAACATACTTTAAAAAACGCTCCGTTACAGTAAATTTATAATCTTTGAACATGGTTTTATTTTAATTTATGTTTAAATGCAAGTCTGAATTTATCCAATTTTGGCCGTATTACATACACGCAATAGGTTTGACTACTGTTGTTTTTATAATAATCCTGATGATAATCTTCGGCCCTGTAAAATTTGGTCATCGGACTAACTTCTGTAATAACTGGTTTGCTATAGGCCTTTTCTTCATTCAGTTTCTTTTTATAAAACTCGGCTCCTTCCTTCTGTGTTAAATTATGATAAAAAACCGCACTTCTGTATTGAGGCCCAACATCATTACCTTGCTTATTGAGGGTAGTAGGGTCGTGAATTTCCCAAAATACCTCTAATAATTCTTTGAAAGAAGTAATGGTGGGATCATAAATTATTTGAGTTACTTCGGCATGTCCTGTTGAGCCTGAACATATTTCTTCATAAGTAGGGTTCTTTTTTTTACCTCCGGCATAGCC
>CAYHCM010000031.1:31423-33195 GCA_964355045.1 uncultured Chitinophaga sp.
GTTACGAGATTTATACAGGGATTCTCTGGTCGTATGCATTGTATCTGATTACAAGGATTGCATTCTAATATGTGATGGACCACCTTTGATTTTTCCCCGATTGGATAAAAAACATCAGGCACTCCCGGCCCATAGATTCCTACAAGCGGAGTTTCCATTAATGCGGCTATATGCAAAGGGCCGCTTTCATTACCGATAAATAGTTGCGCTCGTTTTACCAATTCAGCAAAATCCAATAATGAAAAATTATGGGTAAAAATAAGGGCTTCTATTTTACTCAATACTATTACTTCATTTATGGCTGCTTCATCTTCTTCGGTTCCGGTAAACAGTATTTGAAAACCGTATTTGCTATTTAAAATTTTTACAAGGTTAGCAAAATTTTGAACCGGCCATTGTCTCAAAACCTTTCTCGCACCGCAATGAATTACGGCAAATTTTGTTAATTGGTTTTCTGAAATAATTTTTTCTACATAGTTTTCAGTCGTTTTATCTATATAAATTTTGGGGGTCAAAGGTTTAGTTCCTTTCAGTAACAAAGGTTCTATAATTTCAAAATTGGTCAACACTTCATGTTTTTGCCCGCTTTTTAATTTATTTTTCAGTCTTACTCCTCCCCTGTCCAATCGTTGGTTTGGCATATTAGTTAAGGCGTATTTTAAAGTTTTCCAATTACCTCTAAGCTCAATTATTAAATCAAATTTTTCATTTTCTGGCAATCCATGAATAATGTGTGTAATGCCCGGATGGTTTGCTACCAAAGGGCTTACAAACGGCTTGCAAAGCAAAGTAACCGGAACATTTGGATACTGATTTTTTAAATGATCAAAAATATGAAGGGCATAAACCATATCCCCTATTTCATCCCATTTTATTACCAAAACAGATTCGATTGTTTTTTTTGGATTAATAAAATTGATAATCCAGCTAACCAAAGCTGAAATTAGAAAATAAAATTGTTCGTTGTTAAATTTGAAAGGT
Source organism: uncultured Chitinophaga sp. (assembly GCA_964355045.1). Taxonomy (GTDB): domain Bacteria; phylum Bacteroidota; class Bacteroidia; order NS11-12g; family UBA9320; genus JABWCE01. The sequence goes on from CAYHCM010000031.1 coordinate 32,405, forward strand.
TTGATGACTATTTTTTTTTAAGACTATAAATTAAAAAAATTAAAACTCTGGTTTCAAGCTGTAAAGAATCGGCCTGCTCGGGCTGGCATCCGATTGGAACGGGCCTATTTGTAAATCCAACATATACAATCCATCCTCAATATTTGTAGGAACGTACACCAATTCGGTAATGGTAGCATCCAATCGCAGTGATTCCGGAATTCCAAAAAAAGCTTTGTGTGCCAATAGTTTTCCTCCATCGTCTTCTCTATCCACAGATGGAATATCGCATAATAAATGTTTTACCCCCAATTTATTTAAATAGTGCAAAGCATCTGGTAAAAAATAAGCAGGATTGGTTCCTGAATAATCGAATGTGCGTTTTGAATCCTCATTTGGCAATGTTCGTACAATCACTGCCGAAACTTCCGGATGAATTTCAATTGTATTTAATTGTTTTAAAGATATTACCTGATCGTTATTAATAAGTTCTGGGTTCACGGTAATAAGGCATGCAACCATAATACCTTGATGCAAAGTGTCAATAATTGTTTGCCTTTCTGCAGTAATATGCCCGATGCACTCTGTATGAGTGCCATTTCCGTGAGGGGCAAACGTTATTGTATCAACATTGCACACGCCTCCTTCATTAATATTACCTATAAAAGTACCCGATTTATAGGCTTTAAATACCGGCTTTTCGGTATAAAAACAATTAACTCCTGAGCCGTCGTGCCTTACTGACAGCGAAATATCTATGGGTTCAGAGGTATTAAAAGAATATGAATTCCCGTTCTGTATAAATGAAAGTT
>CAYHCM010000032.1:0-9413 GCA_964355045.1 uncultured Chitinophaga sp.
TAAAATGGCAAGAATAATACGATTAGCCATTTTAATAATTCAGACTTTACATCAGCCAAATCAGCCTTTGTTGAAAAATTTTTGTCAATTAATTGTTTGAGATTTTCGATATCTTTAGAAATACCTTTTTCAATTACTTCGGGTTTGAAATTAATTTTAGAATCAATAATCTGTTCCATTTCCTGAATTAATTTTTTTTGATGCAATCAATAGTAAAATATTTATTTAGCATTTCAAAAATTTGGAATGATTGTGCTACTGTCATAATAAATATCTAAACAAAATTAATTCAATTTGTTTTAATAAAAAAACTGCCTCAAATTTTAAGGCAGAATCAAAAATGATTTATATTCTGAATTAAAAACTTAAGTCAAAACGCTCTTATTATTTTGCAATTTAAATTTTTTGTTTTAAATCTTCACCATCTCCCCCCAACTCAAAATCGTTCTATATCCTTTATCATGAAAATAACGTTTCGCCTCTAATCTTGTTGCCAAAATAAAATCTCCACCCCAGGCTCCTAATGACTTTATAGCTCCCGGGTAATCATTGAACAACCGTAGTTTTATTGGCAAAATACCTAAAATTTCTGAAATTATAGTTTCGTGTTTGCTTATCAATTTTTCAAAAGTTTCCAAAGTGTTGGTTTCAATAATTTGGTTAGTAATGGAACAGATTTGTTCTATTTGATTGGAAGTTGGTTTTGTTTTGGTTTTATAATTGGCTATTTCGTTCCGGCTGTTTTGCTTTTGGCCTAAATGTATAAAATACAATTGATCGGCAAATGGAGGATTAAAATTTACATCTTCCCAAACCGGTTTTTTATTTTCCAATTGATAAATAATTGGTTGGGCTTCAAGAGCCACAGCCACATCGTAACCGCTTCCTTCAAACGAATTGAAGAATAATTTCATGGCATCAATTTCGGCCCATTTTGCAATATTGGCTATCAAAGTGCTGCTGCTGCCCAAACCCCAATCAGAAGGAAATTGGAGATGCGTTGTAATCTCATAATCCGATTGGTTTATTAAAAAATCAGGATTTAGAATCAATGAATTTTCTAAAATTCGTTTTAATATCAAAACCTCGGCTTGTGGGTATAAGTTGCCCACCGTTACCGGAATCAATTCTCCTTCGGCCAAAATAAAAGAAAAGTTTAGCCAGATATTTCCTTTAACATCCTTAGCCGTCCAATGGATATTGCCCGAACCGGGAAGCATTTCCACGATCATTTCCTGGCCTTTTTGAGTAGGGATGGCTAAGGCCATAGTCCCATCCAACACAAGATATTCGCCGGTCAGTAAAAGCTTGCCGTGGCTAAAGAAGGATTTTTTCAATTGCTAAATTGTTTTTTTATCAAACACATCCCCCTGCCCCCTTCTAAGGGGGACTGCTGCTTCGACAAATATTTGTTCGTAATTTCCAAATTTCCACTTTCAATTTTCAAATTTCCAAATTTCCAAATCATCAAATCTTCAAATTAGCAATACCCCTCAATTTGCAAAATATCTCAACAGTATTTTGGTAGCTGGGAACTTTGTCTTTAAAATATTCGATAATTTTAGACTTCTCCTCTTCGGTTGCTTCTAATTGATTAAGGATATTTAACAAATGCATTTTCATATGGCCTTTTTGAATACCTGTGGTAACAAGACTTCGCAATGCTGAAAAGTTTTGAGCCAAACCTGCAGCAGCAGTTATTTGCATTAATTCAGCAGCATTTGGTTTTCCCAATAATTCATGCGAAAATTTAACCATGGGGTGAAGTGTGGTAATTCCTCCAACCGTTCCTAATGACAATGGAATATCCATCCAAAATCTAAAAATGCCATCCTTTACTTCGGCATGGGTGAGGCTGCTGTATTTTCCGGTTCGCGAGGCATACGCATGGGCACAGGCTTCTACCGCTCTAAAATCATTTCCTGTAGCCAATACCACAGCGTCAATTCCATTCATAATGCCTTTGTTGTGGGTAACGGCGCGGTACGGCTCAATTTCAGCAATACGAACGGCCCTTAAAAATTTAGAAGCAAATTCCGTTGGAGTAATATTTTTGTCTTCGTTCAAATCATCAACCGGACAACTCACTTCACATCGTACCAAACATTCGGGGGTATAATTGCTCAAAATGCTCAGAATAATTTGAATTTCTTTTTCGTTTAAATCACTTTCAGAAAGTTTGTGTTTTAAAATTCCCGCAAATTCTTCCAATATGGAATTTATAAAATTGGCACCCATGCTGTCGCAGGTTTCAAAGCGGGCTTCCAATTGGTAATAGCCGGGTTCTTCGGCAGTTTTATTTTTTAGTTTTATATCTAAAATTCCACCGCCTCTTTCTCTCATGTTTTTTGTAATATGGTTGGAGCCTTCTATCAAATCATTTTTTATACTTTCAAAAAAAGTGATGAATTTTTCGGATTCCTTGCCTTCCCATATAAAATGAATGTGCCCAATTTTTGTTGTAGAAATAACGGTTGATTTAAATCCTCCCCGATTAACCCAAAAATTGGCAGCCTTTGCTGCTGCTGCCACAACCGAGCTTTCTTCAATAGCCAATGGGATGCAATACATTTTATTATTTATTAAAAAATTTGGGGCTACGCCATACGGCAAATAAAAATTGGATAGGGTATTTTCGATAAACTCATCGTGCATTTTTTGAATTTCCGAATCATTGTGCCAGTAGCTTTTCAATAATTGCAATGCCTTTTCGGGGTTCTCGAAATAGTTGTCAATAAGCCATTCTATTTTGGCTTCTTTGCTTAGTTTGCTGTATCCTTTTATTTTTTTTGACATTTGTTAATTGGTAAAAAACACACCCCTAACCCCTCTCAAGAGGGGAATTCCACCCGAGAAATTCTTTAAATTTTCAAATTCTCTCATCTCAAAATATCAGATCTTAACTTTCAAAAAAGCCCTTGCCATAGCCAGCCCTTTAATTTGCAATTCCAAGTATTCACAAAGTTTTTCATAATCATCTTTTGCATGTTTTAACAAGGTTGATGCTTGCCCGTAAATAGCAAGGGCATTTATTTTTCCAGTTAAATAATACCCGTCTAAAAAGTTTTTTACCCCACCCGAAATAATAAAATTTTGGCAGGCATAATTTTTTGATTCACTTAAAATACCATTTACCATATCAACCATTTCAACGGCTGTATGACCAATATTGGCTACCGGTTCATATACTTCTTTGCGTAGTTCATTTCCTCTTATCATTTCGAGCATAGCAAAATTAGTGCCTCCATGCGCCCCGAAATCAATGGCGGCAAGGGGTAATTGCATTAAACTTTTGATACTTTCAGGCCCCATGCCTTGGCCTACTTCCTTTACTATTATTTTAATATCGGATTTATTTAATAATTGGCTAATCGTTAAAATAGGTGATTGGTTAATTCGGTCTCCTTCGGGTTGCAGCCATTCCTGCAAAGGATTGATATGGATGATTAAACCATTGGCTTCCGTTTTTTCAATCAGGTTTTTTATTTTATCAATTTTACCTGATAACAAAAGCTCTTCAACCTGTGCTATACCAAGATTAGCAAACAGCGGCATGGTATCCCCAATAAATTTTCGGACTTTAAAATCTTCTAAATATTCGTTATCATCTAAAATTATTCGACACGAACCAAGGCCCATTCCCATTTTAAATTTCCCACAGGCTTTGGCCAAATTTTGATTAATGGTTTTAGCGTGTTTAGTTCCACCCGTCATACTGCTTACCCAAATTGGTGCACCTAATTCTTTACCTAAAAAACTTATTGGATTAATTGAATTATCTGGATGGGCTTGCAAAACCGGCTCATAATAAAAGCGATTATCTGTAACCGATACTTGCGAAAGGAAGGCCAAATCAATGTGGTCGGCTTTGCGTGAGGAGGTTGTATCGGCTTGCATGGCTTCAAATTTACGAATTTAGATTTACGATTTTAGATTTAGCGGCAAATGGAACGCTATTAACGATTAATGGGGAAAGCAGATAACGCAGATTTTTTAGGATGATGTAAGATTTTTATTGGTTGAAATTATTTAATTTATATGGCATTTCAAGATTTATAATGGGGAATATTTAAACCTTAGTAGAAAAGTATTTGGCCAATTACATACCTTATTTCCTTATTAAATGACTAATTTATAATAAGGTAATAAGGTTGATTTTAGATTTGGAAAGCATTTCTACTAAGGTTTTTTATGCCTGAAATAAAATCTCACTCTGAATCCTCTACAGCCCATTTTAGAAAAAAAAACAGAACACAGATGACACCTATTGATTGGATTACATATGATTTTTAATCAGTTATTTGTTTATAAATCCTTTTTTATCATAACAACCAGCTTCATCTGAATTCCTATTTCAAAAAATTACCTGCGTTCGATTATCTTTTTTTTGCCTAAAATTGCAGCATGGGAAATAATATTCTGAATGGAAAGAAAGGAATAATTTTTGGGGCTTTGGATGAGCGTTCGATTGCATGGAAAGTTGCTGAAAGATGTTATGAAGAAGGAGCGACATTTGTATTGACCAATGCTCCTGTGGCACTAAGGTTGGGAACGATAAACAAATTAGCAGAAGCTACAAATTCAGAAATAATTCCCTGCGATGTAAGTTTGGATGAAGATATGCAAACCCTTGTGGAGCAAGCCACCGAAAAATTAGGAGGAAAGCTCGATTTTATACTTCATTCCGTGGGCATGAGTTTAAATATTCGCAAAAAAAATCCATATACTGAATTGAATTATGATTTAATGCATAAAACCCTTGATATATCAGCCATTTCGTTTCATCGGCTTTTGCAAACCTGTTTTAAAATGGATGCCTTGAATGAGTGGTCGAGTGTAGTGGCATTAACGTATATAGCCGCTCAACGGGTATTTCCCGACTACAGTGAAATGGCCGAATCAAAATCCATGCTGGAATCAATAGCCCGCAGCATGGGCTACCATTATGGCAAAGCCAAAAAGGTAAGAATTAATACAATTTCCCAATCACCTACGATGACCTCTGCTGGTTCGGGCGTTGGCGGTTTCGATGCATTTATTGCGTATGCCGAACACATGTCGCCGCTTGGCAATGCCTCTGCCGATGATTGTGCCAACTATTGCGTAAGCTTATTTTCTGATTACACCCGCATGGTTACTATGCAAAACCTTTTTCATGATGGAGGTTTTAGTTATACAGGAGTAAGCAGAGAGGTGATGGAGATGATGAAACCGGAATAATTTCTGATTTTAGATTTACGATTTTAGATTTATAAGAGAATTATCATTTCCCAATAAAATATCTTTGGCTATGATGATTAAATCTTTGGCATATTTTTCAATGTTGGGGGTGATGGCCCAATTGACATTGGTGAAGTCAACGGGGTTAAATTTTTCAAAATTTTCAGCAACTTTCACTTCATCTAACCAGGCATCTTTTTCATTCATCTCATTTATCATTTCTTTCCAGTTAATGGGATATTTATAGGAAAGAAAAAGCAAGTCGGAGAAATCTTTGGCAGCATTTCTCGTGGTAGCAGTGAGTTTATTTACAACTATATTTTGCCATGTATCTATTTTGCCAAACGTATTATCAATAATTGGTTTCCCAACTCTATATTTTACATCATTTACCAATTCAATTTTAAGTTTAACATCGTCTTCCAAAACAAAAAATCGTGCAAACGTTTCATAAAAAACATTTGTTTCCAGCACATAATTTTGTTTTAGTTGATCAATTAATTTTCGTCCATAGATTTCAAAATTATCATCATAATTTACAAATAAATCCAGATCATCAGAAAATCTGTGTTTGCAATATATGCGACCTACAACTGTGCCTCCAGTAAGGTAAAACGGGGTGTTAGCTATTGTTATATCCTTTAAAACCCTGTTTTGAAGCGGATATAACTTATTTAGATAATATTCTTCGGATGGTGTCATATCTTTTTGTAACTTCCTTTGGCCAAAGCTTACTTCTTACTTCTTTATCAGCCAACCAGCCAAATATGGTATTAATTTCAAAACAGTCAATTAGTTTATACCATCTTGTGTAGCCTAATAGTTTTGCTTCAACGTGTTTTCCATAGCTCGATTTATTCATCAAAGCTTCATACGCCTCCTCTGCCGTAATGGTGGTATCCCAAAGCAGCGGTTCTATAAGGGCTAATATTTTTTCTTTATTGGCTTGCAATATGGCAAAGGTACTTCTATTTATGGCAAAGCAAAAAATCATACAAAATTCGTTTTACCATAATCTGAAAAAAAAAGTGTTCCGTAAAATTATTAGCCTTTTTAAACTGAATCTATTTGGTGATTTTCTAATTTCTATTTTCCAATTTCCAAACTCAAATTACCTTTTCGTTATATCTCCATTTTCATCCGATTATCCCTTAGCAGTTTTGTATTATTAATCCTACTTTTGCAGCCGTTTTAAAAAAAACATTAAATGGACAGAAAATCAATCATAGGTTACATACTTATATTTATTATTTTAATCGTTACCTTTTATTTCAATCAGCAAAATGCTACCGAAATTGAAGCCAATGCCAAAACTGAAGATTCATTAAGGGTTGTTGCCAGAAAAGCAGATTCTTTAAAAATAGCGGATACTAAAGATACGACATTAAGAGCCGCCGGGGCTCAAATAAAAGCGGATTCAGCATCATCAAATATGATCTTGTTGAGTACAATTGATACTACTCCCGAACAAAAATATTCCATTGAAAATGCTAAACTTAAAATTGCTATTAGTAATAAGGGAGCTAAAATTTCAGGAATATTATTGAAAGGTCTTAAAACTTATGACTCGTCAGATCTTTACCTTTTGAATAATCCGAATGATACCTTTAATTATAAAATCTATTTTAAAAATGGAGTTGTAAATACCTCTGAATTAACCTTTGTTCCAATCGCTATTTCAAAAAGTGCAATAATTTTAGAGGCACAAAGTAACGGTGGAATTATACGAATGAGGTACGAACTAAAAACGACATCGTATAATTTAAAGTATAATCTGGAACTGGTAAATTGTAATAATCAAATACCTCCAAGTCAAAATTATATTGATTTTAAATGGGTAAGCAATATTGGTCTGGCCGAGCATACTATAAAGGATGAGCAAGCCACTACTACTGTTTTTTATAAATATAAAACGGATGACGATGTAGAATATTTATCGGAAAGCGAATCAGAAGAAAAGAAGCTGCAAAAAGGGTTAGAGTGGATTTCCTATAAGCAAAAGTTTTTTAATACCACGTTAATTTCCAAAAACGGTTTTCAGGATGCCGTTTCTGTAAGTGTTGAAAAACCTGTGGATGAAAATCCGGATTGCATCAAAAAAATGACAACTTCAGCGGTTCTTCCCTATGATTTTAAACCAAATGAAAAATATGAATTTGAATTTTATATAGGTCCTAATCATTATCCAACACTTTCAGCTCAAAAAAACGGATTGCAAAAAATTATTTCGCTTGGTTTCTTTGGCTGGGTTAGTAAATATATGATTATTCCTTTATTCAACTTTTTGACGGAATATTTCAGCAATTTTGGATTAGTAATTTTATTATTAACCTTAATTATTAAAATTTGCCTGTTTCCATTGGTATATAAATCCTATGTATCATCAGCCAAAATGAGAATTTTAAAGCCTGAGATTGATGAGATAAAAGAAAAATTCGGGTCGGATATGACGAAAGTGCAACAGGAAAATATGAAGTTGTACAAACGGGCCGGTGTTAGCCCAATGGGTGGCTGCTTGCCTATGTTAATTCAGTTGCCATTTTTATTAGCCATGTTCAATTTTTTTCCGGCAAGTTATGAACTCAGGCAAAAAGCGTTTTTATGGGCGCATGATCTTTCTACGTATGATACCATCTGGACGTTTGGTAAATTTCCGGGTATTGATTTTCTTTATGGCGATCATGTAAGTTTGTTTTGCCTTCTTATGACGGTTTCCACCTTGCTTTATACCCGTATGAATAACCAATTGACGGGTGTTAGCGGACAGATGAAATACATAAGTTATCTTATGCCAATTTTGTTTTTAGGGTTCTTCAATAATTTTGCTTCGGGTCTTACATACTACTATTTTTTAGGTAACATGATTACCTTTGGACAGAATGTATTAATACGAAAGTATTTTGTGGATGAGGTAAAACTCCATAAGCAAATTGAAGAAAACAAAAAGAAACCAGTGGTAATAAAAAAATCAGGTTTTGCCAAGCGATTGGAAGAAATGGCCAAAAAAAACACCACTAAATCCATTAAGAAGAGATAACTTTTAAGGTAATACGTGCAATTTATTCAAAAGTAATTTTACTTTTGAATAAGCTTTGAAGGTTTCAAAATTCAGATTATGGTTTTTGCTTGTTGCCGGAATGTCCTTTTTCTACTTTGGACATGGGCAAAAAGCAGGCGATTACTATGCCCGTGGAAAGGCTAAATTTGAAAGTGGCGATTATGCAGGTGCCATTTTAGAATATGATAAAGCAATTTCATTAAGTCCAAAATCATCAGCTTTATACAATAACCGCGGAATTGCCAAAAGCAAACTTACGTATTATACCGAAGCTATTGACGATTATACTTATGCTATATTTTATGATTCATCCTTTTATTTGGCCTGGTTCAACAGGGGAAATGCCTACAAAGAAATTCTGAAATTAAAGGAAGCCTTAATTGATTATGAAGTTACCCTCATGATTAAGCATGATTTTATAAGTGGTTATATAAATAGGGGTATAGTAAAATCATTATTAAAGGATGAAAAAGGGGCAGTTGAAGATTTTACGCATGTATTAAAAACGGAGGTTGATAATATTAATGCCTTGTATAACCGGGGCTCATCATATTTGATTTTAAAAGATTATGCAAAAGCAATAATGGATTTGGACAGGGTAATTACCTTGCAACCCGCCCATTTTAAGGCGGTGGTAAACCGGGGTATTTGTTATTTGGAACAAGATAAATTTGAAGATGCGCTTTTTAATTTTAATCTTGCTGTGGGATTGCAGCCGGCCAATGGCGAGGGGTTTTATTATCGGGGGATAGCTCACCTTAATTCGAGTGGAATAACCTCAGCAGCATTTAAAAATAGTAAGAATAAAAAAATTGTTCGTGCGAATAATAAAAAATTACAACTGGCTTGTTCCGATTTTGAAAAGGCACGAGAATTTAAATATGGAAAAGCCATTGAGAAGATAGCCGAATATTGTCGGTAAAATTTCTTGATTTTAACTTTATCTATTTGAAAATATTAACTTGCAAAAAAATCAATCCCCATGCAAAAAATTCGAAACATTTTAATTTTTACAACGTTTATTTTATTTTTTCAAAGTTGTACCAAAGTGCCTATTACAGGCCGCAGGCAAACAAATCTGTTACCTGAAAATGATTTGATGGCAATGGCTTTAACGAGCTATAATCAGGTATTA
>CAYHCM010000032.1:9513-33059 GCA_964355045.1 uncultured Chitinophaga sp.
GTTACCTGAAAATGATTTGATGGCAATGGCTTTAACGAGCTATAATCAGGTATTATCAGAAAGCAAGTTGGTAACAACAGGAGCCAATGCACAAAGTGTGAAAAGTGTAGGGGAGAGAATATCAATGGCAGTAACTAATTACATGAATGCCAACGGATATTCAAAACGAATTGCAAATTATAACTGGCAGTTTACCGTTATTGACGATCCTACCATAAATGCATGGTGTATGCCCGGCGGGAAGGTTGCTTTTTATACAGGAATATTGCCTGTGTGCCAGGATGAAACAGGAATTGCAGTGGTAATGGGACATGAAATAGCACATGCCATAGCCCGGCACGGAAACGAACGAATGAGCCAGGGATTATTACTGCAATTAGGCGGTGTAGCACTTGATGTGGCCACCAGCACCAAACCAGAAGAAACGCGGCAATTATTTCAATTGGCTTATGGAATTGGTGCAACAGTTGGGGTGATGTTGCCTTACTCACGAAAACATGAAAGTGAAGCCGACCGAATGGGATTGGTTTTTATGGCTATGGCAGGATATGATCCTAATCAGGCTCCTTTATTTTGGGAACGTATGAGCAAGTTGGGCGGAAGTAAACCTCCGTTATTATTAAGCACGCATCCAAGCGATGAAAAACGAATAGCAGACCTTAAAAAAAATATGCCGGAAGCATTGAAGTATTATAAGCCTGTAAGGAAATAGAAAGTTTGATTATTTTTTTATATACAATCCGATAATCAATAAGGCAAGTGTTACAAAAAAAGCAACAAACCATTTTATCATATCATTTTTTGATTCAGCTATTTTAACTTCCAACTTCGCCATATCTTGTTTTAATTCGGCTCTCAGATTAGCCACATCGGCATTTATTATTTTTTCAAAAACTACAGTTTGCGTAGTTACCTTATTGTCTATTACCTCTTCTATCTCCTTCACGAAAGAGGTTGCATCTTCCTCGTTTTTAAAATATTTAAGTGCGATGTTATACAGATTTAAACTTTGTGTAGCTGTCATCAGTTTGTTTACATGAAATTTGTTTTCAACTAACAAATTTAGAGTTTTTGTTTTAATAAAAAAAAACTGCCCCAAAAAAGTTGAGGCAGTTTCTGAATATATATTAAAAATAATTTATTTTTTAACTATTCCTAATGCCGGATAAAAATAACGACTATGAAAAGCTTTATTCTTTTAAACCCAATTCCCAATTAATTTCAGGCAATCCATTTTCCTTTAAATAACTATTTGTTTTCGAAAAATGTTTACACCCAAAAAAACCATTGTGGGCTGAAAATGGCGAGGGATGGGCAGCTTCAAGGATTAAATGTTTTTGGGCATCAATAAGGTTTCTTTTACTTCGGGCAAAACTGCCCCAAAGTATAAAAACGAGTTTTGATTTTTTAAGGCTAAGGATTGAAATAATGGTATCAGTAAATATTTCCCAACCCTTGTTTTGATGCGATGCAGGCTGGTTGGCTCTTACCGTTAAAACCGCATTTAACAGCAATACGCCACTATCAGCCCAACTTGAAAGATCACCATAGGCAGAAGGCTGAATGTCAAGGTCGGTTTGTAATTCTTTATAAATATTTTTTAAAGAAGGTGGAACGGGAATTCCTTTATTTACCGAAAAGCAAAGTCCATGGGCCTGACCGACTCCATGATAGGGATCCTGACCCAAAATTATTACTCTTACTTTATCAAAAGGTGTTTTATCAAGAGCTGCAAAAATTTGACTTCCGGGAGGGAAGATAATCTGGCCGGATTGTTTTTCGTTAATTAAAAAATCTTTTAATTCTTTAAAATAAGGTTTCGAAAACTCATCTTTTATAACCTCGAGCCACGAAGGGTGAAGCTTAATATTACCGGTCATTTTTGAACTGGTGGGGTTTGAAATTATTTTTCTTTACTACTTTATTAAACACATACAAACCTGTAATAATAAATCCTGCCACAAACGCAATTAGAATCATTAATTTTAAGATTTGTTTTTTGTCCATATTTATAAAAAAGGATGATCCAATTTAAAATTTTCAGCTAAATTTTTCAAATCATTTACTACGGCATCAATAACAGGGATGCCATTTGCCAACCTGTCTTTTTCATAGCTTGCTTCCGGCTCTCCGGGTATAATTACAGGTTGCGATGAGTCAATTGGTTTAGCCATTTTAAAACGATTTATCCACATATCCATTTTAGTTTTAAATTCGTTTACATCGCTAAATCCATCCACTTGCATAGCTCCTAAAAAATGCCCCAAACCTTTGCCGGGCAAATTGGGTTGCACATCCAAAAAGCTTACGAATGGCGGTACCCAGGGCCCAAAGTTAGCCCCCGAAAGCACCCCTGAAAAAATATCAACCATGGCTGCTAATGAGTATCCTTTATGGCTTCCCAAATCTCGGTTACTTCCTAAAGGAAGCAATGAACCGCCCTGTTTCAATTCATTGGCATCAATTGAACTTTCGCCTTCAGCAGTTTGTACCCACCCCTTGGGAACAGGTTTGTTTTCACGTTGGGCTATTTCCAGTTTTCCATTGGCAGCCGCTGAAGTTGCCATGTCAATTACTACCGGAGCATTTTTTCCGGCAGGAATTGCATAGCTTACAGGGTTGGTTCCCAACAGGCGTTCTTTCGAAAAAGTTGGAGCTACCAAAGGGCTTGCGTTGGTAAGGGCATACCCAATCATATCAAACTCCAAAGCTTTCATAGCATGGTAAGCGGCAATTCCGAAATGATTGGAATTACCTACAGCTATCCAACCTGTACCGCATTTTTGAGCTTTTTCAATAGCTATATCCATTGCATATGGAGCTATTATCAGACCTAAGCCGGCATCGCCATCAAGGGTTGCAGTTGAAGCGGTTTGACGGGTAATTTTTATATTTGGCTTTGGATTAATCCGGCCTTTTTCCCAAAGCCTTACATAACCACTTAAGCGGGCTACTCCATGCGAATCAATTCCTCTTAAATCGGCTTTTAGTAATACATCTGAGGCTAAATTGGAATCCGTATAGCTGCAGCCAATATGGTTAAAAACAGAAAAAATAAATTGCCTTAAATCATTGGCTTGAACAATGAAATTGTGTGAATGACTTGAATTGGTCAATGGTTAAATTGTTTTATTACTAAATTGTTTTGTGGTTAATTCTTAATTTCTAAATCTTCAAATCTTCAAATTTCCAAATTATTTAATAATGCACCACCATTATAGGCAATGACTGATGCTGTAATATTTCGGAAAATATATTTCGGTGAAATAATCGCTCTACCAATGAGTAATCGCGCTTTAAAATTATTAAAAGATCGAAGGGACGAGATTTGCAATAGTTGGCAATTCCTTTTTCAGGTGTTTCGTCTTCCACTATTTCTATATCAATTTTTTTACCTTCAGCAAGCATATAATGAATATTTCCTTCAAAATTCTTTTTTAACGTATTTACATAAAACCAACTAATATCGGCCTTAAATTCCTTGGCATATTCTACTATTCGTTGCACAATTTTGTGAGATTCGCCAAATTTGTAATTGATATCAATTGGCACCGCAATATGCTTTACCGGTTTATATTCATCATCGGCATGCACAATAATTACAGGACAAGGCGAATGTTTGGAAATACTTTCGGCCACACTGCCAAACAAAAATCTGTCAACACCCGAAGCTCCTCGTGTGCCCATTACAACAAGATCGAAATTGCCGGTTTCCAAATATTCTTTTACGGTAATTGAAGGTATTCCAAATGAAAATTGGGTAGTAATTTTTATCTCTTTATATTTTTCCTTTATTTCCTTCGCCTTGAGTTTTAGTTTTTCTTTGCCTGATTCTTCAATAGTTTTAATAAGTTCAATTGCCATGGTTGGATCATCATTGGCGGGCAGGCTTTGTATGGTAAGCAAAAATAATTCGCTTTTCATTTGCAAAGCTATTTGACACGCAAAGGCCAAAGCATTATCCGATAAAGGTGAAAAATCTGTAGGGACTAATATTTTTTTCATTTATAAAGTTATGTTGTGCAAATGTCTGATAAAATGTTGAACTGTTAAACTGTTAAATTTTTTAAATTGATAAATTTTTGATTTTGTTATTAGAGCACTGCTCGTTCCTAATGCTTATGCCTGATAAACGTGTAACAACTCGTTTTTCAGTTCTTACTGAAGGTTTACAATTTTAAAATGCTTAGAATAAGTTCTTTAATAAAAAATGATAAAAAAAGTATAAAATTCATAACCTTTGAAGCAGCGAATTAATCGCAAGTAGTGTCTTGATTTTGAATAACCCGAATAAAAACAGTGACCAAATAAAGTTAATGAGTGATGAAGAGCTTATTCATGGATGTATCAAAGGCAAAGACTCGTATCAATTTGAGGTTTATAAACGCTATTCACCTAAGTTGTTTGGCGTTTGCCTTAGATACTGTGCAAGCCGTGAGGAAGCCGAAGATGTTCTTCAGGATGGATTTATTAAAATTTTTAATAAAATCAATACCTTTAAGTTCACTGGTTCGTTTGAGGGTTGGATGAGAAAAGTAATGGTACACACAGCGCTTAGAAATAAATATATTACCTATAGAAAGCATGAGGTAAATACGCTGGAAAGCATAGATCATCCTGAAATTGGAGAAAAGATTACTTCGAAATTGATGATGATGGATTTGATAAAGTTGGTAAATGAATTGCCCCAGGGTTACAAATTGGTTTTTAACCTGTTTGCAGTTGAGGGGTATTCGCATAAAGAGATTGCTGAAATGCTTAAAATACAGGAAGCAACTTCACGGTCACAATATTTAAGAGCACGACAATTTTTAAGAGAGAAATTAGATAAAATAGAAAAAAATGAATTCAGAATTTAACGATATGGAACGCATGTTTGCTGATGGACTTCGTAATTACGAAGTTACACCTCCTGCTCATATCTGGAGCAATATCCAAAAACGCAAACGCAAAGGCCTGTTTTATTACAACTGGAAAGTAGCTTCAGCTTTGTTGCTATTATGCCTTACAGGAGGAGCTACCTATTATTTTACACACGAAAATAATAAGGCTGACCAAATAGAAATATCTGCCAAACTCTCAACAGGTAAATCACCTGAAAAGTTTGATATTTCAAATAGCGAAAAGCCTATTATTGCTGCCGATAATTCGGAAAAAGTAAAAATCAATAAGGAGCCAACGATTATTACTTCTATTTCAAAAACAAAAGGTGAAAAAGTAAAAAAACAAACTTCTAAGGTTGAGAATGATAATTCGGATATTCCGGTTGAAGAATATTCAAAATATAACACAGAGGATATGATTATAAATATAGAATCTAAAGAGAGGATCAATTTAAAATATCTGATATATCCTTCATTAACAAGGTATGTTTATTCATCTAAAAAATTGTTTACAAAAGAGTATAAACAAAAAGTAAAGGATAAGGAAGATAAAAAAATGACGTATAAATATTCAATAGAATTGCCATTGGTTGGTGCATCTTACTCTTTCCGCAAATTATCAGGAGCTGGTGATGAATTAAGAAGTGAATCTGAAAATGCAGTTTTGTCTTTACAAACAGGAGTAAAATTAAATTATCATTTCAATCCTACCTGGTCAGTTCAAACTGGTTTAACGCTGGAAAACAGAAATGAAAAATTAAAGTATAATCGCACCGAAATTCAAACGATACTTTCAGAAACCCCTCGCCAGGTAATAGTTTATCATCCTGTATTACCGCCCCGGATTATTACGGTAATTGACTCAACCTATACCGACAAAAATGTCGAGTACAAATTTAACAGTATAAATAAATATTATACCCTCAATATCCCATTGGTATTAGGTTATAATTTTACACTTGGCAAATTGCAATACAGATTTTCAGCAGGGCCGTTATTTAATATCTACTCAATTAGCCGTGCTAATAATTTGGCCAGAATAGGAAATGAAATAGTATTGGTTCCTTATAAGGAATCACCAAAAATTAAAACTTCAGTTTATAGTGCCGTGGCTATGCAATACCCAATTAATAACCATTATAATTTGTTTACCGAAATTTCATACTATGCTAATTTGAGCAACCGCTTGAATAGTGATGCCATTATACAACAAAGAAATTTTGGAATTAATTTGAGCGGTGGTATAAAATTTAACCTGATAAAATAGTGAGAAATATTACATTCATAGTGATGTTGGTAAGCATAAATTCAGTAGCCCAAATAAATGGCGATTGGATAGAATCAGGCCAATTGAAACTAAGGGTAAATTCAGATGGTGCAATGGCTACCTTTAACAATGGTGCGGCATCCGAACTTATTTCAGGAAGTAATAATCATCTGTTTAAATTTATTAATTTATGGATTTCGGGATATTATAACAGCACTGAATTACATATTACAAGTGTTAATGGTTTTAATAATACGACCGATTACAGTCCGGGACCAATTGACAGTTTAAAGTTTGAAGGTGCTGATCCTGCGGCCTGGAATAAGGTTTGGTCTGTTACCGCTAATGATATATCTGAGCATAAAAGAAATTTTAAAAATACAAATTATACTGTAATAGATGCAATAAAAAACTGGCCATCGAACGGTACCGACAAATTTTATAAATATTTAGCTCCTTTTATTGACTATGATAATAATGGAATATACGAACCGGCCAACGGAGATTATCCGGAAATTATTGGCGACAAAGCTTCCTATTTTATTGTGAATGATAACTATTCAGAACACAAAGCTTCGGGCGGGCAACCTTTAAAAGTTGAGATTTATGGGATGGCTTATACATTGGCAGGTATGCCTAATACCGTCTTTGCCAAATATTTTATTATTAACCGAACGGATAAAGATTATACTAATTTAAAAGTTTCATTTCATACAGGATTTCAATTAGGAAACGATCAGGATAATTATTGCGGAACGATAGTTCCTGAAAATATGATTTTTTCATATAATGGAGATGCAGATGACGACAATCATTTTGGTACCAATAAACCCTTAGCTGCTTTTATGGTTTTAAATAAAAATATTTCTTCAACTTTATATCTAAATAAGGATACATCAATTGAAACAGGATTACCTTTATTAATACCAATCCAGTATAGAAACCTGATGGAAGGTGAATGGAAATCATCAAAAAAGCTGACTTTTGGCAATGACGGAACCGGTAATACTGCATCGGCAAATTTTGTTTATCCCGCATATACAGATCCATCTTTTCCAACACAAAATTGGGTTGAAAATCAAACCCCCGGAGAAAGAAGTATGTTGACAAACCTGTCATACACTAATTTAAATTCAAAAGGTTATATCGAATTGGATTTAGCCATTACAGGATTCGAAAAAAGTACAGGAGACCCTTATTTGTTTTTAGCGACTAAGGCAAAAGAGATAAAATCTGCCTGGGCAAAACAGGTGGCTTCTATATCCAATAAAAAACAATTGGAACGTGTAATTCAAAATCCTGTATCGCAGGGTGAAAATTTTTACAAGCCATGGTTTTCAAATTATGAAAACATAATAATTTATAACACCATGGGACAAATAATTGAAAAAATTAATCCGAAAGTGGATAATACGTTGACAATAGAATCCAAAGGAATGTATTTTATCGAATTTATTATTGATAATCAAAATTTTACAAAAAGAATACTCATATTTTAAATAAAATAAATTAATTTAGCCGGGTCATGATAAAACCATTACAAAAAACAAAATTACAATTCAAATTGAAACAATTATTTTTAAAAAGTTTAACATTAATCTTACTTGCATTTGGCAGTATTACCAAATATGCTGAAGCTTCTCATATGATGGGAGCCGATATAGCATACAAGTGCAAAGGCAATAATGTTTATGATTTTACAATTAAAGTTTATCGTGATTGTAAAGGTATTCCGTTTAACAGCCCAACTATGCAAATAAGGGGTATTAATTCAGGGTGCAATGCATCAGTAACTCCCGGCTATTCACGTACAAGAATTAAGGATATTACTCCAACCTGTGCGGCAGGAGGTAAAAAATGCAATCCTGAAAATCAAACTATCGGCGGGTCAGATCCGGCAATAGAGGAGCATACCTATATTTTTACTTATGATTTCTCGACCTTGAAAAAAAACGGCTGTTGCAGATTGCAGGTTGGCGTGGGGCAGTGTTGCCGAAATGGGAGTATCACAACAGGTGGAGCCGGTAATGATTTTTGGACATATTGCGAAATTGATATTTGCACTAAAAAATGCAATTCATCACCATCCTTAACATCCGAACCGATAGCAATATTATGTTGCAACCAACCATTTTATTACAACAACGGTGCATCTGATACTACTGATTTTGATTCATTGTCATACGAATGGGCTGATCCAATGACAAGCTGGTCGGGTAAAACAAGCTGGGGGGGAGCAAGAAATTCAAAAAGCCCTTTCGCAGATTATTATCCAAGTGGTTATGATAAAAATAAAGGACCTAAGCCCGATGCAGATCCTCCAATAGGAACTTATTTAGATCCTGAAACCGGAGATATCATTTTTACCCCGACAGATTGCAGTGAAATCACTATTGCTTCAGTTAAAGTAACAGAATGGCGAAAAGATTCGACCGGAAAGTATAAAGACATTGGCCACACTCGACGGGATATTCAATTTTTAACAATTCAATGTGCTGGCAACAATCCCCCCTTATTAGCAGGCCCGTATAAATACGAAGTCTGTGCCGGCACTCAATTATGTTTTACGGTAGTATCTGACGATAAGCAATTTATTCCCCCACCTCCTGCCAAACCTAATCCTCCCGACACCGTTCGATTAACCTGGAACAGAGGTATTCCGGGCGCTACATGGACCATTGTAGATCCAAAGGCCCGGCTTCAGAAAGGACGATTTTGCTGGACGCCAAAGAAAACTCAGGCCAGTGATTTACCATATACATTTACCGTAACAGCCAGAGATAATGCATGTCCCAGAAATGCGGTAACCGTAAAATCATATTCAGTAAAAGTAAAACAAATAGCCGAAGCCGACCGGGATATAGATACGTTAATCTGCGGAGCCTACATCTTCGAAAGCAATCCATTTCCAAATTTTAAAGGAGCACCTACCTACAAATGGTTTGTGTCAGATTCGAACAATAAATTTGTAGATAACAGATATTATTATTTTAAGTCAAACAAAGGCTTACAATCAACCAAAAAGATGGATACCATCCAGTTCAGAAAAGGAGGGAAATATATTATTACCCATACCATCAATAATCCACCGTTAAACTGTCCAAGCACCTACTTCGACACCTTGGTTGTTCCGCCATTATTAGAAGTTGACTTAGCCCTGGGTCCCGATAGCTTTGTATGTGCAGGAACTACGTTAAGATTGGGAGCCAAAGCGGCTAATGGCTTACCTGCATTTAAGTTTAAATGGTTTACGCCAACTAATTTTAACGCCAATGATACAATGAGTTATCTGGATGTATATATGAGTACCCGCGATACCACGTTCAGGGTACAAATAACCGATAAAAATAAATGTACCGCCTTTGATACGATAAATGTTTTTCTAAAACCAAATCCAAAAGTTGATATGGGTCCTGATTTACGGATATGCTGGTATGGGGAAGTAACACTTAGGCCGAATGCCAGAAATGCATATTGGGTTGACCCCTTAAAAGGTGACACGCTTCAGCAGGGCGATACACTTTGGTGGGAGTGGGCCAGATATGGAACGTATTTCAGCACCGACACAGCCGAAACCTTTGCAGAAGAGGGAATTTATACCGTACGGGTAACAGATAGTTTAGGCTGTACCTGGACAGATACGATGCGCCTTTATGTCAATGATACCCTATTTCCCGATGCAGGGCCTGATCAAACAAAATGTTTTAATGATACACTTATATTAAAAGCAGGCGGTTTGGATACCGTTAAAAACGGAAAGAAAGGGACTTATATGTGGTATAAGGGATTGCCAAAAACCACGGTATTAAGTAGAGCACAAAAATGGGTTATAATAAGAACGAAAGCCTCCGACGATTATTTATTAGAACTTCAGGTGCAGGAAGACACCACGCGATGTTATGGGTATGATACGGCATTTGTCACCGTTAATCCCTTGCCTGTAATACAACTGATACCCCCACAAAAGTATTGTTGTGATTATGGAAACATAGCGCTGGGTAGTTCAAATTTTGGAACCCCCGTAGGCGGAACCTGGACATGCCGGCAGAAACCGACGTATATATCATCAAATACCTTCCTTACCCCATTGGCCTGTGACCCGGTAAAATCGAGCACCTATTCGCTTATATATACCTATCAGGATCCATCCACCACCTGTATTAATAAAGACAGTACCCGGTTTACAATTAACCCGTTGCCGGCACTTAAGTTAAAAGGAGGCATTTATTGTCAGGATAAAGTAGAAGCACTTCTCAAGCCACATATTTTGGCGCCTCTTAATTTAAATTCAATGGTAGCAGCCAATTGGCGATTGCTCAAAACCCTACCCAAAAGGGGAGGCGGATTTAATACGATATCTACGCTGGTATATGATGCAGATCCAAGTTTAAATTATGATTTCCGCTTAAAGGTAGATTCATTTACAATAGATTTAGGAACAACCGCAAGAGATTCTCTGGTACTTGAATTGACTATTCAGGATGGACAAGGCTGTTTTAATAAAGATACGATGACCGTATATATATGGAAATTACCTGTAATCACTTTTAATATATTTCCTGATTTGTGTATAGATGCCGGCATGGTTGATCTTAATAAAATATCGAATGTAAA
Organism: uncultured Chitinophaga sp.; assembly: GCA_964355045.1. GTDB lineage: Bacteria > Bacteroidota > Bacteroidia > NS11-12g > UBA9320 > JABWCE01. The sequence goes on from CAYHCM010000032.1 coordinate 20,278, forward strand.
ACCGACTGGAGGTTGCTGGAAAGTAATAGATACCACAGGATTCTGTAATTCGGCACGATTAAAACCCGGAATGATAGACTGCGACTCATTGAACACCCTATTATTAAATCCGATAACAGGTCCTTGTTTATACCGAATGCGCTATACTCATACCGCCAGTGGTTGTCCGGTACGGCGGGATACGAATTTGCGGATTAATCCATTGCCAAATGTAAACATTAGCATATCGCCAACCGGAGATAAAGGCAAGTTTTGTGAAATAGATGCCGATGTTACCTTAAACGGAAGTCCTGTGGGTGGAATCTGGACAAGTTCGGTACCCGGAGTAATAGGAGGGGGAAAATTCAGGCCAACCGCAGTACCGGCCGGAGAACGGGATAAATGGATAACCCTAACCTATACCTACATACATCCAACCACAAAATGCGATACAGCCAAAAGCTTACAGGTATTTGTTCAGAGCAAACCCATCGTTGATATAATTACCCCTGATATAGACACCTGCCGAAGTAACACGATGAATTTTACACTTACAGCCAGTTCTAAATTTACGAGCAAAATAAACTGGGTACACAGTGCGGGAAGTGTAAGAGGAAATTATGATAATAATCCAACCATTCAGTTGAGCAATAACAACCCTGTAACCTATACATTGCGGCCCCGAAGTGACAGTTCAACCATAGTATCCATTACCTGCTATACCGAAAATGAAGGAGTGTGTCCGTTTGCACAGGATGCCATGACCATAATAATACGTCCGGTACCTCATGCCACCATTAGCATAGATGATGCAAACGGGTGTGTACCTCATACCGCCAATTTTACAACAACCATTAACAATGGAATAGATGGAACACGAGCCGGATATTTATGGAAATTTGGAGAGCCACAGGATGGCAACACGTTAAATGCAAGCCATACGTATAACACAGCCAATCCATACGATGTGTTTCTAACCATTACCAGCGAATACGGATGCGATACCACCATAGGCCCTATGCCGATAGAGGTATATCCAAAACCGGTAGCCGCATTTACTCCAAATCCAAATAACCGGACTACAGCAGCCTTGCCACGATTCAGGTTTACCAATGAAAGTTATACCAAGCAAACAATATTAGGAAGTAAAATAACCACTAATATATGGGATTTTGGAGATATACTTTTAGACACCGATACCTCCACCAAACTAAATCCAGAATACTATTATGAAAGTGATACGGGGAAATATTGGGTAACGCTGATGGTAGAAACAAATCACAGATGCCGTGATACAGCAGTAGGATTGGTATTAATAGATCCTGATATATTGGTCTATATACCAAACGTGTTTACCCCCGACGGGTCGGGGCCATTAGGCAATGATATGTTTTGGATACAGGCCAGCGGATATATTTCATACCAGGTATTAATATTTAACCGATGGGGAGAAAAGTTATACGAAGCCACCACCCTGGATAAACCATGGAACGGCACGTATAAAAACGAACCATGTCAGATGGATGCATATGTTTACCAGGTAAACGTAACCAGTTTTAGCGGTGATTTGTATAAATACAATGGAACCGTTATTTTAGCGCGATAAAATAAATAAATTCGGAAGGCTGAAAGAATATCAGCCTTCCGAATTTTATAATTTAATTTTTTAGAATGAAGCATTTATTAAGACATATTTTTATATGGCTTTTCCTGTTAAATGGGGTTATCGCAATAACAAAGGGTAGCCTATTTTAAATAAAAAATAATTAATCAAGTATTGTCATGAAAAAAGCATTACAAAAAGCAAAAACACAATTCAAATTAAAACAATTTCTTATTCAGGGTTTAGTTTTTATTCTTCTGGCATTTGCCTGTTCAACGCAAACGGTGGAAGCCACCCACATGATGGGGGCTGACATTACCTACAGGTGTCTGGGGAGTAACAAATATGAGATAACGATAAAGATGTACAGAGATTGCCGTGGAGTTCCTATCGGAGCCCCCGGTTCTCAAATAATATGTATAAGTGGCGGTTCTTCTACCGTGAGTTTTACCCCCACTGAGACAAAAGTAAGGGATATAACCCCAACCTGTGCCACAGCAGGCAAAGCCTGTAGCCCGCCAAACACATACGGAACAGGGACAGGTATAGAAGAACATACCTATGTTTATACCTATGATTTTACCACCATGAAAAAAAATGGATGTTGCAAAGTCAGGATAGAAACAGGGCAATGTTGCAGAAATGGTGCTATAACCACTGGGGCTGCCAATCAAAATTTTTGGACGAATGCTGAAATAGACATTTGTACTAAAAAATGCAATTCGTCGCCATCATTAACTTCCGAACCTGTAGCAATTTTGTGTTGCAACCAACCATTTTATTACAATAATGGTGCATCTGATACCACAGATTTTGATTCGTTATCATATGCATGGGACGACCCATTAACAGGTTCTTCATCAAAAACAAGCTGGTCAGGGGCATTTAATTCTCAAAACCCTTTTTCAGTATATTGGCCAAGCGGATATGATAAAAGCAAAGGACCTAAACCCGATGCAGATCCTCCTATCGGCACTTATATAGACCCTGAAACAGGAGATATTATTTTTACACCGACGGATTGCAGTGAAAGCACAATTGCAACTGTTAAGGTAACTGAATGGCGAAAGGATTCAACCGGAAAATGGAAGGTGTTAGGTTATACCCATCGTGATATCCAGTTTTGGGTTCAGCAATGTCCTTCAAATAATCCACCATTGCTTGCCGGCCCCTATAAATATGAGGTATGTGCGGGCACTCAAATTTGTTTTACGGTAGTATCTGACGATAAGCAATTTATTCCCCCACCTCCTGCCAAACCTAATCCTCCCGACACCGTTCGATTAACCTGGAACAGAGGTATTCCGGGCGCTACATGGACCATTGTAGATCCAAAGGCCCGGCTTCAGAAAGGACGATTTTGCTGGACGCCAAAGAAAACTCAGGCCAGTGATTTACCATATACATTTACCGTAACAGCCAGAGATAATGCATGTCCCAGAAATGCGGTAACCGTAAAATCATATTCAGTAAAAGTAAAACAAATAGCCGAAGCCGACCGGGATATAGATACGTTAATCTGCGGAGCCTACATCTTCGAAAGCAATCCATTTCCAAATTTTAAAGGAGCACCTACCTACAAATGGTTTGTGTCAGATTCGAACAATAAATTTGTAGATAACAGATATTATTATTTTAAGTCAAACAAAGGCTTACAATCAACCAAAAAGATGGATACCATCCAGTTCAGAAAAGGAGGGAAATATATTATTACCCATACCATCAATAATCCACCGTTAAACTGTCCAAGCACCTACTTCGACACCTTGGTTGTTCCGCCATTATTAGAAGTTGACTTAGCCCTGGGTCCCGATAGCTTTGTATGTGCAGGAACTACGTTAAGATTGGGAGCCAAAGCGGCTAATGGCTTACCTGCATTTAAGTTTAAATGGTTTACGCCAACTAATTTTAACGCCAATGATACAATGAGTTATCTGGATGTATATATGAGTACCCGCGATACCACGTTCAGGGTACAAATAACCGATAAAAATAAATGTACCGCCTTTGATACGATAAATGTTTTTCTAAAACCAAATCCAAAAGTTGATATGGGTCCTGATTTACGGATATGCTGGTATGGGGAAGTAACACTTAGGCCGAATGCCAGAAATGCATATTGGGTTGACCCCTTAAAAGGTGACACGCTTCAGCAGGGCGATACACTTTGGTGGGAGTGGGCCAGATATGGAACGTATTTCAGCACCGACACAGCCGAAACCTTTGCAGAAGAGGGAATTTATACCGTACGGGTAACAGATAGTTTAGGCTGTACCTGGACAGATACGATGCGCCTTTATGTCAATGATACCCTATTTCCCGATGCAGGGCCTGATCAAACAAAATGTTTTAATGATACACTTATATTAAAAGCAGGCGGTTTGGATACCGTTAAAAACGGAAAGAAAGGGACTTATATGTGGTATAAGGGATTGCCAAAAACCACGGTATTAAGTAGAGCACAAAAATGGGTTATAATAAGAACGAAAGCCTCCGACGATTATTTATTAGAACTTCAGGTGCAGGAAGACACCACGCGATGTTATGGGTATGATACGGCATTTGTCACCGTTAATCCCTTGCCTGTAATACAACTGATACCCCCACAAAAGTATTGTTGTGATTATGGAAACATAGCGCTGGGTAGTTCAAATTTTGGAACCCCCGTAGGCGGAACCTGGACATGCCGGCAGAAACCGACGTATATATCATCAAATACCTTCCTTACCCCATTGGCCTGTGACCCGGTAAAATCGAGCACCTATTCGCTTATATATACCTATCAGGATCCATCCACCACCTGTATTAATAAAGACAGTACCCGGTTTACAATTAACCCGTTGCCGGCACTTAAGTTAAAAGGAGGCATTTATTGTCAGGATAAAGTAGAAGCACTTCTCAAGCCACATATTTTGGCGCCTCTTAATTTAAATTCAATGGTAGCAGCCAATTGGCGATTGCTCAAAACCCTACCCAAAAGGGGAGGCGGATTTAATACGATATCTACGCTGGTATATGATGCAGATCCAAGTTTAAATTATGATTTCCGCTTAAAGGTAGATTCATTTACAATAGATTTAGGAACAACCGCAAGAGATTCTCTGGTACTTGAATTGACTATTCAGGATGGACAAGGCTGTTTTAATAAAGATACGATGACCGTATATATATGGAAATTACCTGTAATCACTTTTAATATATTTCCTGATTTGTGTATAGATGCCGGCATGGTTGATCTTAATAAAATATCGAATGTAAAACCGACTGGAGGTTGCTGGAAAGTAATAGATACCACAGGATTCTGTAATTCGGCACGATTAAAACCCGGAATGATAGACTGCGACTCATTGAACACCCTATTATTAAATCCGATAACAGGTCCTTGTTTATACCGAATGCGCTATACTCATACCGCCAGTGGTTGTCCGGTACGGCGGGATACGAATTTGCGGATTAATCCATTGCCAAATGTAAACATTAGCATATCGCCAACCGGAGATAAAGGCAAGTTTTGTGAAATAGATGCCGATGTTACCTTAAACGGAAGTCCTGTGGGTGGAATCTGGACAAGTTCGGTACCCGGAGTAATAGGAGGGGGAAAATTCAGGCCAACCGCAGTACCGGCCGGAGAACGGGATAAATGGATAACCCTAACCTATACCTACATACATCCAACCACAAAATGCGATACAGCCAAAAGCTTACAGGTATTTGTTCAGAGCAAACCCATCGTTGATATAATTACCCCTGATATAGACACCTGCCGAAGTAACACGATGAATTTTACACTTACAGCCAGTTCTAAATTTACGAGCAAAATAAACTGGGTACACAGTGCGGGAAGTGTAAGAGGAAATTATGATAATAATCCAACCATTCAGTTGAGCAATAACAACCCTGTAACCTATACATTGCGGCCCCGAAGTGACAGTTCAACCATAGTATCCATTACCTGCTATACCGAAAATGAAGGAGTGTGTCCGTTTGCACAGGATGCCATGACCATAATAATACGTCCGGTACCTCATGCCACCATTAGCATAGATGATGCAAACGGGTGTGTACCTCATACCGCCAATTTTACAACAACCATTAACAATGGAATAGATGGAACACGAGCCGGATATTTATGGAAATTTGGAGAGCCACAGGATGGCAACACGTTAAATGCAAGCCATACGTATAACACAGCCAATCCATACGATGTGTTTCTAACCATTACCAGCGAATACGGATGCGATACCACCATAGGCCCTATGCCGATAGAGGTATATCCAAAACCGGTAGCCGCATTTACTCCAAATCCAAATAACCGGACTACAGCAGCCTTGCCACGATTCAGGTTTACCAATGAAAGTTATACCAAGCAAACAATATTAGGAAGTAAAATAACCACTAATATATGGGATTTTGGAGATATACTTTTAGACACCGATACCTCCACCAAACTAAATCCAGAATACTATTATGAAAGTGATACGGGGAAATATTGGGTAACGCTGATGGTAGAAACAAATCACAGATGCCGTGATACAGCAGTAGGATTGGTATTAATAGATCCTGATATATTGGTCTATATACCAAACGTGTTTACCCCCGACGGGTCGGGGCCATTAGGCAATGATATGTTTTGGATACAGGCCAGCGGATATATTTCATACCAGGTATTAATATTTAACCGATGGGGAGAAAAGTTATACGAAGCCACCACCCTGGATAAACCATGGAACGGCACGTATAAAAACGAACCATGTCAGATGGATGCATATGTTTACCAGGTAAACGTAACCAGTTTTAGCGGTGATTTGTATAAATACAATGGAACCGTTATTTTAGCGCGATAAAATAAATAAATTCGGAAGGCTGAAAGAATATCAGCCTTCCGAATTTTATAATTTAATTTTTTAAAATGAAGCATTTACTAAGACATATATTTATATGGCTTTTCCTGTTTAATGGGGTTCTCACATTTGCTTCGCATGTGCTTGGGGGAGAGATAAGTTACAAGCATATTAAGGACAATCAGTATAAAATTACCTTAAAAATTTACCGCGATTGCAATGGATGTAAAATAAACGGTTATGGTGGTGGAAGCAGTTCAGAAGATTGTTCAGAAATTGATTATTTATATGTTAAAGGAAAAAACGGTACGGTTTCTAAGGAAACCAAATTTTCGTTGACTCGTGAAAAAGTAATTGAAATTTCGCCTGTCTGTAAATCAAGAATATCAACCTGTAACTCCAATTCTAATTCACTTTTTGGTATAGAAATGCAGATGTTTACTGCAACAATTGATTTGGATGACGCCAAAATTAAAGATTTATGCAATTATTATTTATATGTATCAATTGCTGAACGAAACGGCAATATAACCACAGGACAGGCTACGCAAAATTTTTGTGTAGATGCCTATATTAATACCTGCTTAAAGGCTGAAAATAATTCTCCGGATTTTGTTACACAACCTGTCTTTATTTTAAATAGCAACAAATCTCAATATCAAAGTTTTTTTTCAATTGATAAGGATGGCGATTCATTGGTTTACCAGCTAACCTCAGCACTGTCGGGTATTGATAAAGACGCTAATTACGCATCGGGTTTTACGTATCAAAGTCCGTTAAGTGTTTATTGTCCCGAAATGCCCTGTACCCCAAACAAAGCCAAGGAAATCGGATTTTATTTGGATAACGCTAATGGCTCGCTTGTTTTTATACCTATAAAAGAATCGGAACGGGCTGTAATAGCATATAAAGTAATGGAATATCGCAAAATAAAGGATGTATGGGAACTTATAGGTTATGTAAAAAGAGACATAGAGGTTTATATAAAAAATGCGGACGGAAATAATTCACCAAAATTTTTAAGCAGTGACTATTACGAAGTGTGCGAGGAAGAACTGCTCGAAATAAAAATAGAAACAAAGGATGAACAAAATAATTTGACAATGAGTTTGGACACTAATAATTTTAGCCTTATTTCAAATATCAGCGGTTCCTCTTTAACTCAAAAGGCTCAAAATTCGGCACCCTATAATCATGCCATATTTAAATGGACACCTTCCAAAGGTTCATCAGCCAATGGCATCTATACTTTTGCAGTTTCAGTAAAAGATAATTTTTGTCCGGTCAATTCAGAAAGTATTCAGATAATAAATATTAAGGTAAAACCTAAGGAAGTATTCAGTTTATATCACAGCGATCTTGGATGTGGCAATTATAAAATATCTGCTTCTCAAATAAAATCAGATTCGAAATTATTATTTCAATTATACACCATTGATAAATCAAAAGAAATATTCAAAAGTAATTACTTGGTTGATACCATTAGCTTTTTACCTTTGGGAAAATTCATATTGGAAGGCACACTTTTTTCAGCAAATGGATGTAAAACCAAGGTGATTGATACCATTGATAATTTTTCTGCAAAAACATCGGCCTATATTTTGGGCGATTCAAAACAATGCAAACAAGCCAACGCCACATTTACTATAGGAAATAGCATAAATCCAAATGCCGGTATTCAATGGTTTTTTAATTCTTCAAATGTTGGGAATGGACAAATTCTGGAAAAATCTTTTTCAGATAATGGATTATTACAAGCCTTAATGTCTTTTCAAAAAGGAAAGTGGTTTTGCTCCGATACGTTGAAAAAAGAAATTGAAGTTATCGGGTTGCCTATAATAAAAGCACCTGATGAAATTAAAGTTTGCCATCACTCAGGCAGTTTTGATTTAAACGGGATTTTGCCCTTACCGGTAAATGGTATATGGACATCATTTTCACCTTTGTTTAATGACCATTTCATTAATACCAACGGAAGTTATTATTTGAATAATGATACCCTGATTTTGACTTATGAAGTTACGAATGACTTGAATTGCAAAGCCTCAAAAAATATTAATTTAATACTGGAAGCCATCCCTGAATTTGAATTAAGTTCTATTTCCATCTGCGAATTGAACACACCTATTTTATTTGAACATTTAATTAAGAAACCATTTAATTTTACCGATTATACTTATACATGGGGATTGGAATTTAATCCTGAAAATATTAAGGAAGAGAATGGTTATAAAGTTTTTTATTCCAAAGATCTTGGAAATGGTAGTCATACCTATTTTAGTGAAATAACAGGAAAAAACGGGTGTAAAAACCGCGATACTGCTGTAATCGAAATAACTTCAGCCGTTACTGTAAAAACTAAAAATGAAATAAATCTTTGTCAGCATTCGGGTGCTATTGACATAAGTGAAATATCAGGAATTACACCAGAAGGCGGCAATTGGTCATTCTATGATTTTGAGTTGATAAAAAAAAGGAAATTTGCCCAAACCGATACCTGCGGCCAATTTGAAGCCAGCTATACCTATGATAATTATGGATGCTATGATACTAAAAAAATAAAAATAAGTATAGCCTGTAAACCTGAAATTAAAATCATTGGACTGCCAACTAAGCTTTGTGATTTCGAATTACCTTTAGTACTTAATGCCATACCAACCGGCGGAGTTTGGACCGGAAACTATATATCCGGAAAATTTTTTTCACCACCTTTATCAAACGAAATAAGGCAATATAGCTTAACTTATTCACTGCAAAAAGGTGATTGTTATTTTAAAGAAACCCGTGATGTAAATGTTATTCCATCACCTGTTTTAAATTTAGTTACTGATAAGATTAATTATTGTAACAACGAACCTATTACCATCACAGGTAGGGTGATGAATACACGCTTTATGACTATCAATTATTCAGGTGATAAAGACAGTATTAAAACTGAACGTTATTACCAAATTGTAGATACAAAAGATTTTAATAATGAATTTATTTTAAAAACCATATTCGATAAGGCAACAACTTCCCAGTTTTTAAGGGTAAGTGCTGCCCATGAGGAAGGATGCGAAGTAGTAAAAGAATTAAAATTTAATGTGTATGATCAGCCGGAAATAATTCCTTTTAGGGACACATTCGTTTGTGAAAATTCAGGTTATATTATTACTCCTATAATAATATATAATGGCAATGAGCCGTTATTCCATTCCTGGAGTAAAAATAGTATCAAAATTAACAATACAAAAAATCTTAATACCTCTGAATTATCAGCAGGGAAACACCTGCTGAATTTTAAATCAGATAATACCTATTGCAGCGATTCAAAATCAATAAATTTGGAAGTAAAGCCAAAACCCATGGTTGATTTTAGTGTGAAACCAACTAATACCACAACCATAATGCAACCAAATTTTTGGTTTATTAACCAATCAGGTTTAAATCAAAGTTGGTTATGGAATTTTGGAAGCAAACGAAGCGATAAATTTTCAACAGAACACAGCCCGCAATACAGCTATACAGATACTGGAAATTATCTGGTTTCGTTAACAGGGACTGATAATTTCGGATGCTCCAATACCATTTACCAAACCGTGGTTGTAAGGCCTGATCTTTTAATATTTATACCCAATGCCTTTAGTCCTAACAATAAGGATGAAGAACGAAATAATGTTTTTAGCATCAGCCTTGATAATTACAACTCGTATTCTATCGAAATTTATGACAGATGGGGGCATAAAGTTTTTTACTCAGAAAACCCTGAAGAAACCTGGGATGGCAAATCAGGCAATGTTATCTGTACGCCCGATATTTATTTTTACCTGATTAAAATAAATAGTATTACCAATAATTTGTACAAATACCGAGGTACAATTACCTTGATAAAGTAAGGTTCTATGTTCTAAGTTCTATGTTCTTGTGGAATCTTGTATAATTGATAATTTTCACTTCTTTAAAAACTTTGGAAACATTTTTGATTTTATTTGTTTCCTTTAGGATTTATATTATTTTTGCGCCCGAAAATGTTAGAAAAGATAACAGAGGGCTGCGAAAAGCTTTTTAGAAAATTCGGGATAAAAAGCCTCAGTATGGATGATATTGCCCGTGAATTGGGCATGAGCAAAAAAACAATTTACCAATATTTTAGTGATAAAAACGACCTTGTTAAAAAAACATTTTCTACTATTCTTACCCTCAATGAAACCCGATGTAATTGTATTATCAATGAAGTAAGCAATCCGGTGGAAGAAATATTGCTGATTACCCGCGATGTTTCGCAGCAAATGAAAGGAACAAATCCATCTGTTTTTTATGATTTACGAAAATATCACCCCGATGCATGGCTATTATTTGAAAACCACAGTAACATTTTTATTTACACCCAAATTAAAAATAATTTAATAAAAGGCAAAACCGAGGGGTATTATCGCGATGATATGAATGAAGATATTGTAGCCCGGCTCTACATTTCCTTAATTCAAACCATATCAAATCCTGAATTATTTTCAAATATTGATTATGATTTCAGCTCGGTTTATAACCAAATGATAAATTACCATTTTAATGGAATTTGTACTGACAAAGGCAGAGAATATTTTAATAACAAAACGTCTTAAAATAAACAATGAACTATATTCAAAAATTTTTTATTACAACTTTTGTTTTAGGGTCAATCCCTTTGACAATGGCACAAACCACAAAATTATCACTCAAAGAAGCGGTGGATTATGCAACCAAAAATCATCCGGATATTCAAAATAAAATATTAGGGGAAAAATATGCCGATGCTCAGGTTATAGAAACCAGGTCAATAGGAATACCGCAGGTTAATGCCAATGTTCAATTTATTAATAATATTGAAAAGCAAGTATTTGTATTTCCGGTTTCTCCGGGTGTTTATCAGCCAATACGGGTTGGGAATAAATACAGCACCGCCGCTACTTTAACAGGTTCCTGGTTAGCTTTTGATGCAACTTATTTTTTGGGTTTAAAGGCAGCAGAAGCCTTTACTGAATTGGCCAAAGTACAAACCAATTTAAGCGTTAGAGATGTGGCTGTAAACGTAACTAAGGCTTATTATTTGGTGCTTATTACCAAAGAAAATATAGGTTTGCTGGAGCAGAATATTAAAACTCTCGAGGTAGTTTTATTTCAAACCGAAGGATATTATAAAAATGGATTTGCTGAAAAAATAGATGTGGACAGGCTTACACTTACTATTTCTAATCTTAATGTGCAACTTGAAAGCCTAAAAGATCAGGCTATAATTACCGAAAAACTTTTAAAATTAAATATGGGTATGCCGGTTGAAAATGCAATAGAATTAACCGATAATCTTGAAAACCTTTTTACCACAGTAACCGAAGAAAACAGAAAAGATTTTGACCCCAAAAAGCGTATAGAGTATCAATTGTTAAAAAGCCAGTTAGCCTTAACTAATCTGGATAAAAAAAGATTTGAAGTGGGCAAATTTCCGAATCTTGCTGTGTTTTATAATTATCAGCAAAACAATTTTTCTGAAAAAATAGACTACAGCAAATGGTATGGCAATTCGTTTTGGGGATTTAGAATCGGGGTTCCTATTTTTTCAGGATTAAATAATAAGGCCCAACTTACCAAACGCAATATTACCATTGAACAAACTCTTAATACAATAAAATCATTCGAAAATGCTGCCACTATGGAAGCCGATATGGCAATTACACGATACGACCGAAGCCTTAAAACCATTGAAATACAAAAGAAAAACTTAGAATTGGCCAATGAAATATTAAAAATAAGTTCCACTAAATTGAAAGAAGGAGTAGGCTCAAACCTTGAAATAACCAATGCACAGCAAGAGGTTAAAACATCGCAAATAAACTATTTAAACGCCATATACGAATTGTTGAATGCACAAATAGAACTTAAAAAGGCTTTTGGAAAACTTTAATAAAAAATAAACATAAATCTAAAATCGTAAATCTAAAATCGTAAATCTATAATGAATCATTTAAAAAAAATAACTCTTTTAGTTGTAATGGCTGCAGTTGCAGCTTCATGCGGAAACTCAGATAACAGCCCGCTTGGCAAAAAGAAAAAAGAATTAGCAAAGCTTAAAGAAGAACGAAAATCCCTTAATTCAAAAATTACAAAATTGGAACTGGAAATAAACGAACTTGATACAAACTATCAATCTAAGGCCAAACTTGTAAATGTTGAAAAAGTGGTTTTAAAATCATTTACTAATTATATAGAAGTCATGGGTAAAATAGATGCTGAGCAAAATACCAATGTGAGCACCGAAATTCCCGGAACAATTAAACGTATATTGGTTCAACCGGGTCAATCTGTTTCGGTAGGGCAAACCCTTGGTGAAATAGATAACACCG
>CAYHCM010000033.1:0-12088 GCA_964355045.1 uncultured Chitinophaga sp.
CCATGCAACGCAAAGAGTTTGTAAAACTGATATCAGCAGCTACAGCTATGACAACTTTAGGGTCGTTTAAATCTTTTACCGATAATCTTCCTGAAGAGGATGTAAAGCTGCCTTTGTTATTTGTTGGGCATGGTTCACCAATGAATGGCATTGAAGACAATGAGTTCTCAGCACGATGGAAAGCCATGGGCAAAGAAATAACAAAACCCAAAGCGGTCTTGTGTATTTCAGCACACTGGCTAACAAAAGGCACACATATTACAGCAATGGCCAATCCCCCGACAATCCACGATTTCGGGGGATTTCCCAAAGCCCTGTTTGATGTGCAATATCCTGCACCCGGCAATCCTCAATTAGCATTAGAAACTTCTAAATTATTTACAAAAACTACTGTAGGCCTTAATCACGATTGGGGTCTCGATCACGGCACATGGAGTATTACCAAAAATATGTATCCTGAGGCTGATATTGTGGTTTTGCAATTGAGTATTGATTATAACCAACCGGCACAATACCATTATGATTTAGCCAAAGAATTAGCTGCCTTGCGAAAAAAAGGAGTATTGATAATTGGTAGCGGCAATATGGTTCATAATTTGGGAATGATAGCTTGGGATAAAATGAATGAACCCAATTACGGCTTTGATTGGGCCATTGAAATGAATGAAAAATTTAAAACCGCCATTCTTAAAGGCGATCATCAGGCATTAATAAATTACCAAAACTTTGGAACTGCCGGCAAAAATGCCATTCCAACTCCTGATCATTATTACCCTTTACTTTATATCCTCGGATTGATTGAAGCAAAAGAAACGGTTTCATTTTTCAACGATAAACTGGTGGCAGGGTCTTTGACTATGACTTCGGTGAAAGTTGGGTGAATTCTATGTTCTTTGTTCTAAGTTCTTTGTTTTAAGTGTTATGACAAAAAGACCCGCAACTCAGAACCCGAACTTTGATTGCTACCTCACCACCTCTACCACTCCGTTTTTATATACCTTACCTGTTTTAATTCCTGTGGCTTCTATATGATAAAAATAGGCTCCGGGAGGAACAAAGATTCCTTTATACCTTCCGTCCCATTCAGGTTTTTCAGCAGTGTAGATATATATAACTTCACCCCATCGGTTAAAGATTTTGATTTGGGCTTCTTTAATTCCCTTGTAATCTATTTTCCAGATGTCATTTACTCCGTCACCATTGGGGCTAAAGGCTGAAGGGATTAGTAAAACAGGCTTTAAAGGGAGGCAAAATACATTACTGCCTGATTGCTGAAGGTTTCCATCTTTTTCATCTGCTATAATTTTATAGCAGCGTTGTGCTTCGCTTATTCCGGCAAATTCTTTATCCAAATAGTCCATTGTTTGATTATTAAACGTAGTCATCAGTTCAAAAACTCCGGCTTCATTTTGGCTGAAAAGGCTATAGGTATTTACCCCTGCATCCCATCGCTGGTAGGCTGTCCAGTTAAGTTGGGCCTCATTATTATCGTTGCGGTTGGCTTGCAGATAAATGGTTTGGGCTATATCGTCAATCTTTGAACTGTCGTTACATATGCTTATTGCTTTTATTGTATAACTGTTTGGTATCAGGGTATTGGCTTTTTTGTCGGTATAGCTGGTGTCGGGGGTTTGGGTGAGGAAAGTGTTGTTTTTAATAATGCTGTAATTTATGGCGTTCAGGTGTTTTTTCCATTTAATGTAAATGTCATTTTCATTTACTACCGTGGCTGTAAGTATATCGGGCATTCCGCTTATGCCGGGGTAAACTTTTATTAATACTGAATCTTGGGTAATGCAGCCGCTTGGGCCGTACAGTTTTTGGGAGAGCCAAAAGTTACCAACCTGATTGTATATAAAATTACCACTTGTGCCTTTGTAGCTGGGCGAAGCGGCTTCGCCGTTTCGCCAAACAGCACTATCTAACACATCAGCGTATTTGTTACTAAAATTTACTTTTAACGGGGTGCAGCCCATTAAAGGAGCGGCTGTTATCCCAGGTTTGGGGGCGGGTAGTATTACCACATTATTTAGTTTGATAGCCGTATCGGTGCAATACCCATTGTTCACTATTAGTTTTACAGTAAAAGTATTGCTGGTAGTGTAGGTATAGGTAAGTTTGGGGTTATTCCCTGCATCCAAGCTGTCGTTTCCATCGCCGAATGTCCAGTACTTATAGGGTTTAAACCCGGGTTTTATTATATTATACTTTGAACTGTCATCAAAAGTATAACCTATCCATTGGCATCCTTTGGTTTGGCTGATTCCGAATTTGGCCACAGGTGGGTTGTTTATCTCTATGCTATCGCCGTACCATATAAAGCCACCTATTTTGCTGAATGCTTTTAGCTTTACAAAGTATTTACCCATATTAGGATAATTATAAATGGTGGTATTCCAGTTTTTGTTTAAATCCACGCTGTCAGCGTTACCAAAAAACAAACGATACCGCTTAAAGTATTGGGTATCGCAGGTATTGGTAAACCTTACTTTTAGGCTGTCGCAGGTGGGTTGCCAGATGAATTCTGTTTTTTTGTAGTCTTCGAGGGTGGAGATCCACAGGCTATAATTTCGACGATTTGGATATTTTTTAGTTTTTATATCAGGCATCTTTTCTATTTTGAAATTTTCAAAACTATTCGGTTTCTTTATTCTATATTTACTATATGTTGGACCATCATTGCCAATATACATATTGCCATCAGGTCCCAATTTTAAATAATACCCATAACCACTTGATGCAGGATCTCTGCCATTTTGCAATTGAATAAATTTATAGGTGCCGAATCCATTTGAATACTTAAATGCAAATAAATAATCATCAGGAGGTATGCTACCAACTGTGGTATCTTTGCTATATGCCAGTGTTATGTAAAACACAGAATCGTTAGGTGAAAGGCAATAGTCAACAATTTGCAAAACGTTATATCCATTTGGGGTTGTCGGGTACATAGAAGCATTTATTGTGAATATTTCTTTATAATTTCCGTTAATATCCCTTTCATAAACCAAGAAATTTTTATAATCCAAACTTGTAACCATAATTTTATTTCTACTAGTTGAATATCTTAAGTGACCAATTGAATCAATGGCAAGACTTTTTTTGAACTTTACATCCCCTGTATTGAAATCATAATTTAATACGGTATTATCGCGCCTGCTGTTGGAAGTAAATGTTATCTCTGCATTTTGACTATTCAATAACCTTCCACTGATATAATCTGGATTAGTAATTTCATATTTACTCCCCGTAAATTTATCCTTATAAATAACCCTATTCTTTGTAATTAAATCACCGTTATTGCTGAATTCACTCACGCATACAAAAAAAGAATCAGGGTTTGTCGGTTCGCCTAACACAGGTATAGAATTTATTCGAAGAAAGGTTTTAAAATAGTAGGTTCTGTTATTGGTTGTCAGAAAAAGACCATATAGGCAATTTGCGTATTTAAAATAACTGTTTTCGAGATATGTTGAATCGTATAATATACCTTTATTATTATAATAGTGCTGGCCTAGTAATTCTGTAAAAGCCATTTTTCCAGAAGTATCACAAAAACTATTTTTAAGAAAAGGACTGTATAGTCCATATTTTATATTATGCATTTTCTTTAAATAAATATCCTTTTCAAGATATAATTTTTTATATGCAGGTGGGCAATAATTAAAATCCATACAGTAAATTGAATCAGGCTCATCATTGTTGGCTTGATTATTTAGCAATAACCATACATTTTCCCTTTGGCCCATACAATTAAGCCACATAGCAAAAACTCCGATAGTTAAAAACCATCGGAGCTTTTTAGGAAATTGCAGTTTACCTTGAAATAACAATTTTTCCAGATTTGAAAAATCCATTGTCAGAGTATAATTTATAAAAATACACACCCATAACTTGATGCCTCATATCAACAGGCGTTGTAGAATTTGGTAATAAATTATTTTTTCTGAAAATGATTTTTCCTGTAAGGTCGGTTATTTCAAATACGGTGTTGCCTGCAAACGAATTATCTAATTCTATATTTAAAACTGAATGTGTAGGGTTAGGGTAGATTCTAAATTTTTTTTCTATCTCCTTGTTTAGTGCAATGGGTTTAGCTGGTTGTTTTAATTTATTGGCTGATGGATGTAAATAACTATCGTTATCAGGCATTACTAATATTTCCATAAAGAAGCTTAAAAAATGCCGTGCATCAATACTGGCATCATTTTGAGCTTTGGCAATGGTTTTAAGAGTCAATAGTTCGGCATGTGTTGGGTTTTGGAAACGTTTTTCTTTTATAATAGATAGAATCGTTGTGAACAAGGTTTTATAATCTCCATTCGGTAGATTATTGGTAAGATGTTGTGCTGCCGAATAATCCTTATCTTTAATTTTGCTCCAAATCACTCCCTCCTCTCTCATTGCCGGCGTTTCTATATTATCAAACTCAAAGATAATAGGTCCAAACCCATCATGGATATAAACATCACAAGGATTTAAATATGGACAAGCATCCCAAATTGCTGGATTTACTGAAGATATTAAAACTCCACCAGTTTCGCATATATTAGAAGAACTTCTGGGTTCAACATCCTGATAAGTAAATGGGTTAGATGTGGGAGAATGAATACTCGCTGATGAAGCACATGGAAATGAAAAAGTATTAGCAAATGAAATAGCGGGTGATCCTTGATTTTGCATATCCCCATAATTTTGCCAGTCATACTCAGCTATATCAATAAATTCATTACATCGCAATTCAAAGTTAAAATTATCTCCCAAAGTATATACCCCTCTATAAAATTGATTGTTGGTGGTACTTATATTTTGAAATATATTTTTCCTTACCGTGGATGTGTATGGAAAAGCTGCGGTATTGTCAAGGATTATTCCTTTAAGGGTATAAGAATAATTATCATCCGTAGAAAATGTGTTTTCATGTATTTTAATCTGGTCGGTATTGTTGGCATATATTCCTTTGCAAAATGTGCTGATTGGGTAATTCCCTAAATCATCATCCCAATCAAAGGTGTTTTTATAACTTAAAGGAGCTACTTCATTATCACATTGCCAGCTTATACCACAGTTTTTAAATTTTGCTTCGCCCACTCCTATAAAATTGGCCGGGCTTATTGGGCTGCTGTAAGGTGTTCCATCGCTAAGAATACCATAGGTTAAATTTTCAAATTGAGTTATTTTACCAATAGGTGAACATCCGTCAAGTGATGGTTCATCATTACCTCTTAATACATGAAAAGTGGCATCAAAGCTTGCCAATCCTATTCCTAAAACATATGGCCCGGTAAACGAATTTTTGAACGAACAACCGTTAAATATAATTTTATCCACCCCATACATACTGCAATGCGTATTGAGGCCAATGCCTTCAAAATCTTTAACGGCAGCAGGGGATTCAAAACTGAAATTGGTAAAATTAAAGCGGCTCAGGTTTTCGGTATAAAAGGGAGAAAAAGCTACGCCTTTGCGGTTGTTTAAAAAATTGACCATGTCTAAATCCGCAAGGTTATTATCCCCGGGAGTTTTTGTATTACTACAAGTTATTAATCCTCCGCCATCTAACGTTACCCCGCATGTGGCATTCATAATTTTGCTGTTGGTCATTTCTAATATACCAATTGTTGATGCATTTGTTTGATCGGGTGTACTACTTGCTTGCACCTGTACTCCCCGCCATTTATGATCACATCCTGAAAGTGAGGTAAGTATCGCGCCATTTTCTAACTTTAATTTACCGCCGGGTTGAATTACCACTCCGAACTCAAAACCATATTCAACGGCATTACTATTTAACCTATCCATATCAGCAAATTCAAGAATAGCTCCATTACTTACTTTTACTGTACAAGCATTTTCAATAAGAAGATAGCCTTTTAATTTTTTATTGGAAGTGATATTAAGTGTTCCATTAGTTCCACCTAATAGATTAAAAGTAGAAATGGTAACATCATCGTATATGTTGGGATCCGTTGCTACGTAATCGTAATCGTCCCTGTTAGTTTCACAATTTCCTATTTTAATAAAATCATAATTGTCGTTTTCTTTTTTATTATCACCGGCAACCACAAGTTCGCCTGTTCGACAAATATCAACTCCAAAACCACACGATGCTTCATTGGCTTCTTCTGACCTATACGTCTGGTTCCAAAGAGGGTTTAAATCTTTATCTGTTTTAATTACATAAAAGTTGGTGAGCAAGTCGTTTCCCAAGCCATCGGTTTGCACAGTTCCCGGATCTCCGTTTGAACCAATAAAATAAAGATCACCATTTTCATCTTGCCTAACTTTAGGGGCATACTCCATTCCACTATAATGACCTATATGCCTGCAATTTATTTCATATCCTCCTAATCCAGGGCCGGTATTTAATCCTGCATTAGGAAAAGATGTTTGGTCAATTAATCGGGCAAAAGCATCGGCATCACGCCAGTAATTTGTGAAATTATTACCTGCCGTATTCATACAGATGCCATCAGTTGGATCATCATTGTCAAATATCAAATTAGCCATTCCGGTAACAATGATATTGCCGTTATTCAATTGGCGGATTCCTGTACCAAAATCAACGCCGGTTCTTTGTCTGAAATGTGGCTTACAGATTGCTTTCCCGATGTCTTTTCTAAATTCATACCACGGCGCTGTGTGATTTCCCCAAGGGGAACCGCCTGTTTCCCATGCATTTGGAGAAGGTGGGGAAGGGGCATTCTCAAATACTGTCTGCAGGCCTGCAAAGGGAGTTATGCTTGTAATTTCCCATCTTGTTATTATAATACTTTGATCCAGGGGGTTTGAAGGATCAGCACCTGTGCCAGTAGCCCAAACATGAGTAGGGATTAAATTAGCACCTGTTCCAATAGGATTACCTTTTGGGTCAGACCCAACAGGGTATCCAAGACAAATCGAGTTTAATTCTCCTGAAACCGGACCGACCGGCGGCAATGTAACTAATGCAGTAAGCGAATTGATATCTAAATTTTCATTTAGTCTGAAAATACAAGCTGCGCCATCTTCGGAACCTGCAATATAAAAATGGGCCGGATCAGTATTGCTATAAACTATTGCATGACCTTTACGGGATCTGTAGTAATATGTGGTAGTATCATTTGTACCGGGAGTATTCATATATATTTTTGGAAAGCCTGGAACCACATTGCCATATCTATCTGTTTTTACAATGATTAATTTCGGTCCATTATAGTAAGTGTTTGGGGGATATGGGGGGGAAGGTAACAGTATTCCTTTGCCAGTTATATAAGTATAGCCTACAGCCACATAATATAGTTGATTGTCATCCGGGTCGGTATATTGAATAGCATCTTTCATCAAACCTGCAAAATAACCCCAACCAAAGGAGCGCTGAAAACCTGGCATTACTTCACCAGAACTATAATCCTTATGCCAAACTGATTCTAAATCTTTGTCAACTTTTACCAATGAAGGATGAATAGATTGTGTACCTGAGGTACTTAAACTTCGAGCGTATCCTGCTGAAATAAACGAGCCTTTATCATCTTCAAAGATTGACCATATCCAATCCTTTGATGTTATTGAAGGGTTATGATCAAATTCATTTGCCTTTACCCTCACAGCAGGTGTTGTTTGTGCAGAAATAACATTGCCATTTATTATTATAATAAGTGTGAGATTAAAAAACATCAAAACCTGTTTGACATGGTATTTAAATGCTGAAAGAAACTTTAATAAGCAATGGCTTAAAAAAGCGATAGAAGAACTTCCGAACTGTGTTATTTCGCCCAAACCCCCGTAGCAGTAGGGGGGGGGTAACTAAGTAATGATTGTTCTGTGTGTTCATGATTTATTTTTTTGGTTTGTTACAACAAATCTTAACAATTAAAATTGAATTACCACTAAAAGATTTGTCATATTTTACTGATATAATAAACCTATGAAGCAAGATTAAACAATTAAAAGAGATTTTATTTTTGGAATAAAATGCCTCAAAAAATTTAAAACGGCAATTCTTAAAGATGATCATCAAGGCTTTAATCAATAACTTAGAACTTAGAACTCCCGAACTTAGAACTTTATTTAATCCTGTTCAAGCACCTTAAACACCTCATCCAAATTATCAATAATATCAGAAGCAATAAGTCCGGTCATAGATTTTTTTTGAACAGCCGCATCGCCTGATTTTCCATGAACAAATACACCAATTATAGCCGCATCCAAAGCAGAATATCCCTGTGCAAGAAATGATGTAATAATTCCTGTAAGTGCATCGCCGCTTCCTGCCGTTGCCATTCCCGGATTTCCGGTACTGTTAAAATAAATTGTGTTATCAGGGTTGCAAATTGCCGTATAGGCTCCCTTTAAAACAACGATACATTGGTTTTCTTTCGAAAATAATTGAGCTTTTTGTAAGCGTTCATAAGCGTTTTGTGAAATTCCAACCAATCTGTCAAACTCTTTGGGGTGAGGGGTAATAATTGTGTTAAGGGGTATTTTTAAATTCTTTCTGTTTTGTGCAAGCAAGGTCAATGCATCAGCATCTAATAGTAATGGGCAAGCTGCATGGTCAAGAATATTTTTTAAAAACTCAAGGTGTTCCTTATCTGTCCCTATTCCGGGGCCTATCCCGATGGCTGAGTAGGGGCTTAAATCCATATTTTCAGAAGTTTGCTTAGCCAACATAACTTCAGGAATAGTGGCATTAATAGAAACCGAACAATCAGGATTTGAATATACTGAAACCAATCCCGCACCACTTTTGATACATGCTTTGGAACTTAAAATGGCGGCACCACATTTACCCGTATTTCCTGCTATCACCAAAGCATGGCCATGCGTTCCTTTATGCGAAAATTTTTCCCTTTTTCTGAATTTTCCTTTTATATCATTCAAAGTTATAAATTCATGTTGGGTTGGATTTTGAGTAATAAAATCAGAACTAAGGCCAATATCAATTATTTCTACATGCCCGCAATAATCTCCCCAACCCGGTAGAAGCATGCTCAATTTGGGCGATTGAAAAGTTAAAGTAGTGGTGGCTTTAATAACCGCTTGATTTTTTAAAATTTTATCAAACTCAGGTTCAGTGGGCAATCCCGATGGTAAATCAATACTGATAATACGACATCCCAAATTATTTAATTTCTCAATTATTGTTTTCCAGTAACCTGTAACTTTTCTGTTTATTCCGCTTCCAAAAATACAATCAATAAGGATGGAGTTTTTTTGAAACGTAAAGTTGTTATTCTTCTCTAAATCAAAAATATCAACATTTCCGGCGTTTTTAAGCTTTTCGAAATTATAGGAATTATCAGATGATTTTTCATCCTTGAAGTTTATATAAACATGAACTGAATAATTATAATGAACCAATAATCTGGCAATTGCCAAGCCATCCCCTCCGTTATTTCCATTTCCGCAAACAATATGAACCGGGCATTTGTTCGATCTGTTTTTTACAATCCAGGTCACACAGCCTGCGGCTGCCCGCTCCATCAATTCCAGAGATTCAAACGGTTCATTTTTAATTGTGAATAAATCCCATTCACGAATAATGGAGGCCGGATAGATTGGAAGCATGATACAAAGCTAACAAAACTTATTTAGAACACGATTTATAAGATTTTATAGATGAACAGTATTTTTATAAGTAAAATAATTTTTATTATCGGTTGGTGTCTCACGAACCGAGAGAAAACTAAGAGTAATAACACGGTTTCGTTTGGTGAGACCAACCGATAGAGTAATCTTGTTTATCATGTCAATCTCTTTAATCCTGTTTATCTTTTAATCGTGTTCAAAAACTTAAACATGTTATTTTTGCGCCAATGATAAAGGCTTTATCTCATAGTATATTTAGGACAGTGGCCGAAGTGGCCCGGGAAAGCGGTGTTAAGGCATATGTGGTAGGTGGCTATGTTCGCGATATATTTTTAAAACGCGATTCAAAGGATGTTGATTTTACAGTAGTTGGTGATGGAATTGATTTTGCGCAAGCTGTGGCCAATAAATTAGGGGAAAGTAAAAACGTTACAGTTTTCAAAAATTTTGGCACTGCCATGATAAAAAGCGGCGATTGGGATATTGAATTTGTTGGCGCCCGAAAAGAATCATATCAGAGTGAAAGCCGCAAGCCTTTGGTTTCAGAAGGCTCTTTTGAGGATGACTTAAGCCGCCGCGATTTTACTATTAATACCTTAGCCGTTAGTATGAATGCTGAGGATTATGGCCAGCTCATAGATGTTTATCATGGGATGGAGGATTTAAAAGCCGGAATAATAAAAACCCCTTTATCGCCCGGAATCACATTTAGCGATGACCCTTTGCGTATGATGCGGGCTGTAAGGTTTGCCTCTCAACTAAATTTTTCAATTGATGCCGGGACGCTTCAGGGAATCAAGGATAACGCTTCCAGAATTGAAATAGTTTCGATGGAACGCATATCCGACGAAATAAATAAAATAATAATGAGCCCAAAACCTTCAATTGGTTTTGCCTTGATGTGGGATACAGGGTTGTTAAAATTGGTTTTTCAGGAGATGGCTTTGCTATATGGAGTGGAAACGATTGACGGACTTTCGCATAAGGATAATTTTTATCACACCATTCAGGTTTTGGATAATTTGTGTAAGGAATCTGATGATATTTGGTTGCGCTGGGCAGCCATTCTTCATGATATTGCAAAGCCGCAAACCAAAAAATTCTATCCGGGTGAAGGTTGGACATTTCATGGGCATGAAGATAAAGGAGCCCGCATGGTAAAAGGAATTTTTAAACGGCTTCGATTGCCCTTACACGAAAAAATGAAGTTTGTTGAAAAAATGGTTCAGCTTCATTTAAGGCCAATTGTTTTATCCCAGGAAATTGTTACTGATTCGGCCGTTCGGCGTTTGATATTTGATGCCGGCGATGATATTTTTAGTTTATTAAAACTTTGTCGGGCTGATATCACTACCAAAAATGAATTCAAAGTTAAAAAATTTATCAATAACCTGAAAGTAGTTGAAGATAAAATTAGGGATGTAGAAGAACGTGACAAGGTGCGAAACTGGCAGCCACCAATTGACGGTACTCAAATAATGGAATTGTTTGGAATAGGAGCCGGACGCGAAATCGGCATTTTAAAAAATGCCCTTCGCGAAGCTATATTGGATGGCGTGATTAAAAATGATTACGAAGAAGCATTGGAATTTATTACTAAAAAGGGTAAAGAAATGGGGATGAAAGCAGTATCTGAATAGCTTCAAAATAATTTAGCCTTCAAAACCACGTCAACTGTAGGTTTTTTAGGGTCGCTGGTATAAATGGTAATAGGCTTTTGCGTAAAACCTGCATGCCCCAGTAAATCAAATTTTATGGTTAAAACGGTGGACTCCCCTTTTTTTAAAACCATTTTTTCAATAGAGGGTTCCGTACAATGGCATTGGGCTTTAATGCTCAATATTTTCAAATCTTGTTTGCCTTTATTGGTAATAATAAAAGTGGTGGTAACAAAAGACCCGACAGGTTGTTCACCAAAATCCTGTTCAGTTTTATCTATTGTAAATTTTGGAGCCGATTTAAGTTCTTTTTTTGAAAGCTTACCAAAATTATATTTAATATGCCCGAGCATAAAAAGTGGTTTCTCAGGATATTCAGGATCGTCGGTTATAAGGCGAAAGGTTTTATTAAATGGCCCAAAGTCCTGAAAAAGGCTTCCATCAATTGTAGCATAAAGTCTGACTTCCTGCCCGGGCTCAATGGTATTTTTCTCAGGTCTGATTTTATATCCAAGAGGTAATAGTGAAATATTATTAATTTTAATCGGATATTGTCCATCGTTATACATTACTACAAAAGCTGAGTCTTTGGTGTCATTCAAAACTTCTCCCATTTCCACTAATTCCTTGTCAAACATAAGATTTCCTACCCTGTAAGGAAAAATATCATCCATTGTTTTATCCCGGGGAACTACTTCACCTCTTAATTCCAAAACAATCACTTTAGAATATTGAGCATTGGTATATACCCCAATGGTTTTATCAATTATTCCAATAATATTTTTCGGGTTAAATATGGCTGTTACGGTTCCGGTTTTTCCCGGAGCAATGGGTTCTTTGGTCCATTCGCCGACAGTGCA
>CAYHCM010000033.1:12188-15215 GCA_964355045.1 uncultured Chitinophaga sp.
GTTCTAAAAAAGATGTGGATTATACGATGTAGGTTGCCTGTTAATATTATTTAATTTTGTGAGGTGCAAAATAACGTACTTGACCCCAATAAAGAAAATCTTTCGCCACAGGAGCAGGAATTAGAAAAAGTTTTACGTCCGGCTAACTTTAATGATTTTTCAGGTCAGGATAAAATAATGGAAAACCTGCGGGTGTTTGTAAAAGCAGCCGTTTTAAGAGGCGAAGCCCTCGATCATGTTTTATTGCATGGCCCACCGGGATTGGGCAAAACAACTCTCTCCAATATTATTGCCAACGAATTAAAAACAAATATACGGGTAACCTCAGGACCGGTAATTGAAAAGCCCGGCGATTTGGCCGGATTGCTCACCAATCTGGAAAAAGGGGATGTGCTGTTTATTGATGAAATTCATAGGCTGAGCAATGTAGTAGAGGAATATCTCTATAGCGCCATGGAGGATTATAAAATTGATATTATGATTGACACCGGGCCTAATGCCCGTTCGGTTCAGATTACTTTAAATCCGTTTACACTTATAGGTGCTACCACTCGTTCGGGATTGCTAACTTCGCCCCTAAGGGCAAGGTTTGGAATTACGTGCAGGTTGGAATATTATGATGCCAAACTTTTACAAGGAATTATTATCCGTTCATCAAAAATAATAAATACACCTATAGAAGATGAAGCAGCTTATGAAATAGCCAGAAGAAGCCGGGGTACCCCACGAGTAGCCAATTCTTTATTGCGGCGTACCCGTGATTTTGCCCAAATAAAAGGCAATGGAGTAATAACCCTTGATATTGCCCATTATTCATTGGATGCTCTAAATGTGGACAAACTTGGACTCGATGAAATGGATAATAAAATATTGGTTACTATTATTGATAAATTTAAAGGTGGTCCTGTTGGGCTAAATACAATAGCCACCGCAGTAGGAGAGGAGGGAGGCACCATTGAAGAAGTTTATGAACCATTCCTTATCCAACAGGGTTTGCTAATGCGAACCGCTCGTGGTCGCGAAGCAACCGCTTTGGCCTATGAGCATTTGGGAAGAATAAGAATGAGTGGGAATAATCCAACTTTGTTTTAATCCACTTGTTATATAAAAACACTAAGGTAAAATCTGAATCCCTAATTAGATTTAATTACTCCGCTTTTTAAAGCGGAGTAATTAACTTAGGTCGAAGTTATATATAAAACAATACGAATAAAGTTATTGTTCCAACAACTTATATAATTCGGTAAGGTTTGGAGATAAAATAATTTCGGTTCTGCGATTGGCAGCTCTTGATTCTACGGTTGTATTAGAAGCGATCGGATGATATTCGCCTTTACCGGCAGCCGTAATTCGGGTAGGGTCAAATCCGTTTTCTTTTGTTAATATCCTGATTATTGATAAAGACCTTGCAGCACTCAACGACCAGTTGTCTTCAAACTTTGCAGTTTTTATGGGTATGCTGTCGGTATGTCCTTCAATCATAACATAAATATCACTCGTGCTATTAATAACCTGAGTCAGTTTTTTCAATGCCTCTTTTCCTTTGGGATCAACAACGGCGCTGCCCGATTTGAAAAGCAATTTCTCTTCTAAGGAAACATATACATTCCCGTTTTTTATATAAACACTCAGTTCGCTGGCATCAAAACTTACCAATGCGTCAGCAATTGTTCTTTTCAAATTCGACATAATATCCTTTTGGGCTTGTATCAATTCTTGTAAACTTTTTAGCCGTTTGGCTTGTTCGGCAATGGTCATTTTAGATTTTGATGAAACTTTCATCAATTCGTTTTGAAATGAAGAGTTTGCATCCTGTAAGGCAGCTTTGTCACTCTCAAGTATTTTAACCTGAGATAAGCATTGATTTAAACTTCCAGAACAATTTAAACTGTCAGTCTGGAGTTTTGAAATTTCATCGGTCGCCAATCGGTATCTCTTTTTTGAAACACAGGATACAATAAAAACACCGGCAACCACGAAAAGTACTTGGAATAGAAAGGAATTGTTTTTCATATGTAATTTATTTTTATTTTTTTAACTAAGGTCATATGGAATGCCCAATTTCATCTGCGGTTGGCGTGAACTTGTTCTCATGGGCATTTCATATGATATTTTTTTTAGAGGTCTATTTTTTGTTAAATAGCCGGTGCAAACGTAAAATGTTTAAAAAAAATAAGTGTTGCACAATTTTAATTTTGTGTTACATAGTTCACACCTGAAATAAAAATCGCATCGTTTTAGAAAGATAAAAGGGTTTTAATTATTTGTAACTACCCAGCATGGCCTATCTTAGTAAGAACATTTTTTTTATTTTTAAGTTGGTTAATAAATTAATAAAAAATCCCCCTAACCCCCTTTTAAAGGGGGAATCTGGACTCCAATAAAAACCTATATTTCCAATACTAATGCCATATCACTCTAACTGAGTAGTTACAATAATTTTTTATTTAAGGCCTAATAAAATCTAAATAGTAAAGAAACTAACCAGACTTATTAATTGGTTTGAATTTTAAAATTTAAAAAATTGGGATTTATTTGACCCTTGGAATTTGAGATTTGGGATTTTGAAATTTGATTTCTATTCTATACCCAAAAGCTCTACTTCGAATATCAGCAAACTTCCTCCGGGAATTCCCTGAGTTCCCTGATCGCCGTAGCCTAAGGAAGAGGGTATATATACTTCCCATTTAGAACCAACCGGCATTAATTGAAGAGCTTCTGTCCAACCCGGTATTACCTGATTTACCCCAAAAACTGCAGGCTCGCCTCGTTCTACGGAACTGTCAAACACTTTACCATCCAATAATTTTCCGGTATAATGTACTTTTACCTTTTGTTCTACAGTAGGTTTTGAACCGGTACCTTCCTTAATAATTTTATATTGCAAACCGGTAGCTGTGGTTATTACACCCGGTGTAGTTTTATTTTTTTCTAAAAAAGCGGTATTTATTTTTTCATTTTCTGCAGCTTTCTTTTTCATAGCAGCCATGGCCTCGGCTTGCAGTACTTTATTAGCCTGTTCCTTGT
>CAYHCM010000033.1:15315-21246 GCA_964355045.1 uncultured Chitinophaga sp.
TTAAAATAATTATTTGAAGGATTATTAAAAAAATCAGATAGATTAATTTGTTATTTAAAATTGTAATTTTGTATAGAAAATATTTAATAATTAAGGATTAACAAATGAAATTGCAAGTAATACAAGACAGTAATGGAGAAGCATCAGGGGTCTATATTCCTATAAATGATTGGGAGGAACTCAAAAAACAATATAAAAATTTGGAGGAATTGGAATATATAGAACCAACGAAAGAACAGATTTTACAAGAACTTAAGGAAGCCGTAAATGAACTAAAATTAATAGAACAAGGAAAATTAAAAGCCCGGCCAATACAAGCTTTGTTAGATGAGTTATAATGTTTTATCCATTTCGCTTTTTGACAGACAAGTCAAAAGATTGTCTAAAAAATATCGATCCTTAAAAATGGATGTGATTGAATTGTCGAAAGTTTTGATAGATAATCCAATTCAAGGTAAGTCTCTTGGTAATAACTTTTATAAGGTTCGACTATCCGTAACTTCCAAAAATAAAGGAAAGTCGGGAGGTGCGAGAGTAATTACATATTTAAAGATAACGGAAACTATAGTTTATCTTGCTTTCATTTATGATAAGACTGAGAAAGGGAATATAACCGATAAAGAACTTGAGCAGATTTTTAAACTGATTCCTTAATCAAAATTCTTTAAGAATTAATAAATAAAAAGCCCACGATTAATTACCATGGTTCAATCTATGTTCGTTTATAAAAAATTTATTTTTCTATTCCTAATAGTTCTACCTCAAAAATGAGCAAACTACCACCTGGAATACCGCTATTGCCTTGCGAACCATAGGCCAAGGCTGATGGAATATAAACCTCCCATTTAGAACCAACAGGCATTAATTGAAGAACCTCCATCCAGCCCGGTATTACCTGATTTACTCCAAATACCGCCGGTTCGCCACGTTCTACCGAACTATCAAAAATTTTGCCATCCATAAATTTTCCGGTATAATGAACTTTTACCTTCTGATCAACTTTTGGTTTTTTACCTTTTCCCTTTTTTAATATTTTGTATTGTAAACCACTCGCGGTAGTCTTCACACCTCGTATAGTTTTATTTTTAGCTAAAAATTCGGCACCAAGTTTTTCAGCGGCTTCAATGGCAGGTGAATTTTTCTTTTGCATTTCAGCCTCTTTCTTTTGCATTTCTGCATCACGACTTGCTAACTGGGCTTTTTCAAAATTTCCCATAATCTCACGTACCTTCATATCATCCATTAGTACTGAATCGCCTGATATAGAACGTTGCATAGCAATTTTAATAATTTCATAATTCAACCCCGTTGAATCTGAAATACTTAGATTTACTTTTAAACTTTCTCCAATAGCTTTGCCCAATGCATAGCTTACGCTATCCATATTCGTTTTTAAATCCGTGCAATCAGGTGAATCGTTTTGGGCTTTAGTATGGGTTGAAATAGCAAGGTAGCCGATAATAATTAGGAGGATTTTTTTCATTTGATACATTTTTTATATAAACGTAATATATGAGCCTTAAAGTATTTTAAATAAAAAGCCCACGATTAATAACCGTGGGCCAAACTATTTTCATTTATAAAAATTTTATTTTTCTATTCCCAAAAGTTCTACTTCAAAAATCAAAGTACTTCCACCGGGAATGCCGCCGTTACCTTGCGGGCCATAAGCTAATGCAGATGGAATATATAATTCCCATTTGCTGCCAATAGGCATTAATTGGAGAGCTTCAGTCCAACCCGGGATTACCTGATTTACTCCAAAAACTGCCGGTGTACCCCGTTGTACCGAGCTATCAAAAACTTTACCATCTAATAATTTTCCGGTATAATGTACTTTTACTTTGTCGGTGGCAGTAGGTTTGGCACCTTTTCCGGCTTTCATAATTTTGTATTGTAAGCCGGTTGCTGTGGTAACCACACTTCCATCCATTTTATTTTTTGCCAAAAATTCAGCACCAAGTTTTTCCTGTGCGGCAATGGCCGGAGCATTTTTCTTTATCATTTCATCCTCTTTCTTTTGCCTTTCAATCTCTTTCTTTTGCATTTCTGCTTCGCGAATGGCCATCTGACCATTTTCAAAACCTCCCATAATCTCCCGTACCTTATTATCATCCATAATTACCGAATCGCCGGCAATAGAGCGTTGCATGGCAATTTTAATTATTTCATAATTCAAGCCCGTTGAATCTGAAATACTCAGGTTAACTTTTAAACTTTCTCCGATTGCTTTGCCCAATGCATAGCTTACACTATCCATTTTCGATTTAAGTTTTGGATTGTCGGGGGATTTTGAATTTGTTCCCTTTTTACATGATACTATACCTGATACGGCTATTATCATTCCTAATGTTACTAATTTTAATTTTCTCATTATTTTTTTTGTTTTTAAGTTGAATTCTTGAAACTTTGTTTCCTTTTTTTTAAGTTTAATATAAATTTTTATACGGCCACAGCCAAATTATATAATTCTTCCTTGCGCTGCGCTACTTCATCATTATCCAAATAATCATCGTATTCGCATACTTTGTCAATCATTCCGTTTGGAGTTAATTCAATAACCCGGGTGGCCAAAGTTTGAACAATAGTATGGTCGCGGCTTGTAAACATGATGGTTCCTTCATAATTATTAAGGCCATTATTCAAAGCCGTGATAGATTCCAAATCCAAGTGATTGGTGGGTTCATCCAATATTATAAGGTTAGGATTTTGGAGCATTAATTTGGAAAGCATACACCTAACTTTTTCTCCTCCCGAAAGCACTTTGCATGATTTTAAACTTTCTTCTCCCGAAAAAAGCATACGGCCTAAAAACCCGCGGATAAAGGTTTCGTCCTTTTCTACAGAATATTGTCTTAGCCAGTCAATCAGGTTTAAATCCGATTCAAAATAATGGTCCTTATCATTAGGCAGGTAACCTTTGTTAATAGTTATTCCAAAATCAAAACTTCCTTTGTCAGGTTTTATTTCGCCCATTATTACCCTGAACAAATTAGTAATTGCAATACTTTCGCGCGAAAGGAAAACTACTTTTTCGTTTCTGTACAGGCTAAAGTTTAAATCTTTGAAGTAAGGTTTTAATGTTAATCCCTGAACATTTAATATTTGGTCGCCGGCTTCTCTATCCTGCTTGAAAAATATACCCGGATATTTTCTGCTCGAAGGTTCTATATCGTCCACATTCAGTTTTTCGAGCATTTTTTTACGACTTGTAGCTTGTTTTGATTTTTTAACGTTAGCGCTAAAACGGTCAATAAATTCCTGAAGTTCCTTTCTTTTTTCCTCGTTCTTTTTATTAAGGTCCGATTTTTGGCGTGATGCTAACTGGCTTGCTTCGTACCAAAACGTATAACTGCCGCCATATATTTTTATTTTTCTAAAATCAATATCGCACACATGAGTACATACCGAATCTAAAAAGTGTCGGTCGTGAGAAACCACAATCACTACATTTTTATAATCGGCCAAAAAGTTTTCGAGCCAGCTAACGGTGGCTATATCCAGGTCATTGGTTGGTTCATCCAATATCAAAATATCGGGATTTCCAAAAATAGCCTGAGCTAAAAGTACTCTTACTTTTTGATTATTGCTTAAATCGCCCATGCGGGCATAGTGAAATTCTTCGGTTACACCCAATGAACCCAACAATTCTCCGGCTTCACTTTCCGAATTCCAACCGTTCATATCAGCAAATTTTTCTTCCAAATGACTGGCTATATGTCCGTCTTCATCGTTAAAATCTTCTTTGGCATAAATAGCTTCCTTCTGTTTCATAATGCTATACAATTCCTTATAGCCCATGATGACAGTTTCGAGTACCGTGTACTCATCAAACTCGTAATGGTCTTGCTTTAGCACTGCCATTCTGCTGCCGGGAGTAATAGATACATTACCTGATGTAGGATCTATTTCGCCCGAAAGAATATCTAAAAATGTGGACTTTCCGGCACCATTGGCCCCAATTACACCATAGCAGTTTCCTTCGGTAAATTTTAAGTTTACCTCATCAAACAATACCCTTTTGCCAAACCTTAAAGATAAATCGGAAACAACTAACATTGATTTTTTTAAACGGGTGCGAAATTAAGATTATTATTTGGGTTTTATTTCAAAAATTTGGAGTCCCCATTTGTTGCCTTTTCAGGTTAAAGATTTGACAACTTTTTAAAAGTTGTCAAATCTGATTCCTTCCAAATCTTTAAACTGTAATTGATAGCCTTCATCTACTAATTTTGAATTTGATACTACTGTTCCACCTGTAAATATTTCGGCTTTTTTACCAAAAATAAGTTTTAATAAAAACGAAGGAATGGCAGGCCAAACAAAAGGTTGTCCGTTTTTTAGAACTATTGATTTGGTAACTTCCTTATTGGTATTGCATGCGGCCACTGCATTATAAATATCCGGTTTCAGTTTTTCGTCTAAAATTGCAATGAATATATTTACCAAATCATCAATATGAATCCACGATACAGGTTGTTTTCCGGTACCAATGGGTGAGGCAATTTTCCATTTGGCTAAATCTTTAATCTTTTTGTAAAACCCCCCTTTTTCGGCTAAAACTATCCCAATTCTAAGCAGTGATAATTTTGACTCCGTGGTTTCCAAAGTTTTGGCTGCCTTTTCCCAATCTCTGCAAACCACGGCTGCAAAGTCATTTCCACATTTCGATTCTTCGGTTTTTGTTTCATTATTTATTAAACCATAATAGCCTATGGCCGAAACTGAAATTATATGCTTTGGAGAATTTGGTAACTGGTTAATAATATTTTTAAGAAAACAGGTAGAGTCAATTCGACTTTGTTTTATAAGATTCATTCCTGCCTCATTCCATATCGTATCGGCTATACTTGCACCGGCCAAATTTATAACGCCATAAAATTGAACATCGGGCAGCATATCAAAAATTTTCAAATCCGGATCCCATTTGTAAATATTCAATTTTTCATCCGACCGGGAAGTTGAAAAGACAAACACAGTATAACCTTTTTCGGTTAATTTTCGGGTCAATAAAGTGCCGATTAAACCGGTAGCACCGGTAATAAGAATATTTTTAGGAGTCATTAGGTTTATATTTTAAAAACAATATTAAAATCGCTTTGTTTTATATTAGCAAGGCTAATTTTTTTTGGCAATGGGAACTTATTATATTAAAGATCTCGAAAGCATTACAGGAATTAAGGCACATACGCTTCGTATTTGGGAGCAAAGGTATAATTTGGTAATTCCCAAACGAACTCCGGCAAACATCCGATATTATGATGATGAAGACGTAAAGCTTTTGTTAAATATAGCATTGCTAAATAAAAAGGGTTTAAAAATTTCAAAAATAGCCAATTTATCCAAATCTGAAATACACTCTGAAGCACTAATTACACATAATCTTAGAAATAAAAATGATGACCTTATAAATTCGCTAATCCTTGCTACGTATAATCTGAGCGAAGATGCATTTAATAAGGTGTTTTCAAATTATATAATGCGGGAGGGGTTCGAAAATACCATTACAAAACTGGCTTTTCCATTTATACAAAGGCTCGGCGATTTATGGGTTTCCAATGCCCTGCATCCGGCTTTAGAGCATTTTGCAACGGATATTATCAAAAAGAAAATTCAGATTGCCACCGAAGTTCAAACCAAAAAAGCAACCAATTCCAAAAAATTCTTATTGTTTTTGCCCCCGGGCGAAATGCACGATTTGGGACTTCTTTTTGCCAATTATGTTATCCGAAGCCTTGGACATGAAGTTTTGTATTTCGGACAAAACACACCGCTAACAGACCTGTTTGAAAGAATTAAAAATTTTAAGGCCGATTATATTCTTTCAATTTTTACGACCTGTAATTCGGATATTGAGCCAACCAAATTTGTTAAAGAAATTCATTCTAATATGCCTGATGTTAAAATTATTTTGGCCGGTTGCAGATTGCG
>CAYHCM010000033.1:21346-29969 GCA_964355045.1 uncultured Chitinophaga sp.
AAATTCATTCTAATATGCCTGATGTTAAAATTATTTTGGCCGGTTGCAGATTGCGCTATAAAACCTGTAAATGTTTTAGTGACAATGAATACCGAGGTAAGGTAATTATTTTAAACGAACCCGGTGAATTGAAAGGGTATTTGGAGGCGATGTGAATTGGAATCAAAGGAAGTCTTCGCTTTAAGCGATCAAAGGAAGTCTTCGCTTTAAGCGATCAAAGGAAGCCTTCGCTTTAAGCGAAGGCTTCCTTTGATAATACCACAGATTTAAAAACTTCTGGGTTTAAAAGAATCTTCATTAATTATTGATGATGAATTACCTGTAGCTTTTATGGCAAACAAACCATTATTCATAGCATAATTATCGCTGCTGCCTTCTGAATGTAAAAAGGCTACAGCTCCTAAAACCTTAAAATTAGAAAATTCTTTTAGCCAAATCCGGGCATTTTTAAGTTTTTTTATAAAATCTTTCACATCGGATATAGTTAGTGTTGTTTTTACTTCAGTAATTACAATTTCGTTTCCATTATGAGCAATAATATCAAATTCAAAATTCATCCCTTCATGGTTACCTTTCCTCCGTTGTGAGGTTTCGTGTACATCAATACCTCTTTCGCGCAGCATTGGTATTAATTGTCCTTCTACTAAACCTTCCACCAATTTGCCCCACATGGTGGTAAATTGACCTAATACCTTATCCGCCTTTTTATTGCTTGCAAGTATCTCTTCTGCATTTTTTTTAAGAATTGCTTCCGTTTCTTTAAACCGTTCCTTTGTTTCCTTATCAGAAATTACAAGTTCTGCAATCATTTTTTCAAGTCTGTCAAAATCAAAATCTGCCATAATTCATGCTATATGATTGCAAAATTAATTTATCCGATTGGTATTTTTCCAATAAAATATTTTGGTAATCTCAAATACCTTTATCAATCACTTTCTCATAATACTCCACTAATTCCTTCACCACTATCTCAGGTTTTAATTTTTCAATACGTTCCATCGCTTTTTTACCCATGGCTTGTTTTTCGAGCTCAGTCATATTTAAGCCGTAATCTATAGCTTCCATAAGGCTTTCAGGATGGCTGTGCTCACAAAGTAATCCTGAAATACCGGGATTAATTAATTGTTCAAAACTGGTTTTATAGGTACCAATTACTACTTTGCCAAAGGCCATAGCTTCAATGCACGTATTGGGGAAATTATCAAGCCGCGAAGGTAAAACAACCAGTTCGGCATTTTGAATAACCGGGTATAGCAAATTATGCGGTGTGCTGAAATACCAAATAATCCGATGACAATGTTTTCCAGCTTTTTCTTTTAGTATTTCTAAAATTGGTTTGCCATTACTTCCAATGTCTTTGCCAATAAAAACAAAGTAATGGCTGGGATATTTTTTAAAAAATTGCTCTACTATTTTAGAAATGTCCAATAATCCTTTTACCGGGTAAAGTGAACCAAAGTATAACAAATAAGGGTTATTTGAGGTTTTGGAAATTAGGTCATTAAGCAGTTCATTATCTGAATTTGAGGAATCCAAAGTAAAAGGAGTTTCAATTAATGCAATTTCTTTATTAAATTTATTAGCGATGTAATCACCGATAATTCTGCTTGGCCCAAAAACGTATTTAGTACGTTTGAGCATAATATCTTGTAAATATTGTTTTTGCCAAAGGCGGAAATTTTGTTTTCGACCACTTGCCCGGTCTATCAATTTTTGATAACTCGAAATTCGTATGGTATAAGGAATATTTTTAGGTTTAAAAATAGCAAGCCCCATCAAATTGGTGTATTGAATAATATCAAAGGGAGTATTTCTATGATACTTCGAAATTGTTTTTTTAAACCGGTAACTTCTTACCATAAAAAGTAAGGCCGGATTTAATCTGAAAAGTGTAATAATATTAACCAACCAATACCACCATGTCAATTGTTTTTCCTTTATTCTGATTACCTTAATCCCATAATATGATAATGATTCGTTTTTATTGGAAGCTATAAAAACAACCGGTTCATGCCCTAATGATTGCAAGGATAAACTAACCCTGTAGATATAATTAGACAAACCGCCATCATATATTTTTTCGGTTAAAAATTCGGTGGTAGCTAAGGCTATTCTCATAGTTTACAAAAGTATTAGATTTATTTAAGGTAGTAGAAACAAAACCTTTATATATATGAACAAATATTCCTCTATAAATAATATGTCATTGCCAAAGTTTAAGTATTATTAATTTCACCTCGAAATTTGGCAGCGACAGAAAACGGAGTTTTTATAAGGGGATGATTTATTTGAACAGGTAAAGCTGGGAAATCCAAAATAAAAAATCAAATTCCAAGTGTTTCGAACTGAAATTTGAAACTGGAAATTTGAAAACTTGGGGCTTTAAATTTAATTTTTACTTTTTGGAATTTGCTGCCTTCTTTCGTTTGTTATAGAAATTAACTGAATTAGTCAGATTGATTTTTCACCACAAAACTTTGATAAGTTCAGGATAAAGTAAAAAGTTTTTATCAATTGTAATTACATCGAGTTTTTCTTCGAAGGCTGTTGCTATCAATAATCGGTCAAATGGGTCACGATGTTTGTTATATAAAGGTACTTTTTTGTAACCATTTATGTGTTGATTGAGAATATTCAAAAAAGTAAATTCGTCTTCCAACGCTTGTTCATATATTTTTTCAATGCTTGCTTTAAAATTTGGAAGCTTCCCGATTTTTTGTTTTACTGCTATCTCAATAAGGCTCACCTGACTAAATAAAATCAGATTCTCTTTATTACGAATATTGTCAATAAGCTTTTTAGGCATTTTACGGCTACCACCCTGATACCAGATAAGTGCATGGGTATCTAAGAGAAACTTTTCGCTCATATATTTTTACATATAATCTTTAAAATCATCCAAAGGATTATTAAAATTTTCCGGTATATCAACCAAACCTTTTAACGAACCTGGTGCGCCACGCTTTTTTTCATTAATACCATTCTCGCTGGTTAAAAATGTAACCATTACATCTGTCTTTGTTTTTACTAAGGGCTCCTCTGAAAGAATAATTTTACCGTGGTCGTAAAAACCTTTTATTGTTATAAGCATATTTCAAGAATATTTTTTCAAATATAATTAAACAACCCTAAAACTTCAAATTCCTACTTTCTTAAAAATAATTAAAGGTATTAAAATAATTATGGTTTATTTTGAAACTCCTTTAAATCTATGTGCGGTATAGCCGGAAAAATTTCTTTTAACACATCTCAAAATTTTGAACACGAAGTTAAGAATGCCTGTGATGCTATGGCTTATCGGGGCCCGGATAATATAACTATCCACACGATTGGAAAAGCTATTTTAGGGCATTGCCGTCTGGCAATAATTGATTTGAGTCCTGAGGCCAATCAGCCTTTTTATTCTGAAGATAGGCGGTATAGCATTGTTTTAAATGGGGAGATTTATAATTTTAAGGAAATAAGAAGTCAGCTTGAATCTGAGTTTGGTATAAATTTCAGAACCAATTCGGATACCGAAGTTTTGTTGAAAGGCTATATTAAACATGGTCCTGAAATACTTAATAAACTCAGAGGAATGTGGGCTTTTGCAGTTTGGGATAATCAAAAAGAAGAACTTTTTATGGCCCGCGACCGATTTGGAGAGAAGCCTATGTTTTATCATTTTGAAAATGGTATTTTTTCTTTTGCATCAAATCTTTCAGGGATATCAAATCTTACAAGCCAAAATGAATTGAACCCCAAAGCAATTTCTGAATTATTTGCTTACCAATACATTTCTCAAAACCAAAGTATTTATAAGGGTGTAAAAAAATTATTACCGGCTCAGTTTGCATGTACTAATAAAGACGGAATAAAACTAACCACGTATTGGGAAGTAAAATATCATGAAAAAATTGATATTTCATTTGAAGAGGCTCAAACAAAAGTGGAAGAAATAATGCACAACAGCATTCAGGAAAAATTAATGGCTGATGTACCGCTTGGATTATTTTTAAGCGGAGGAAACGACTCGGGACTGGTGGCGGCCATTGCTTCGCAATACAAAAAAGGAATTACAAGTGTTACCTTATCCACCCCTCAAAATCCTGAATTGGACGAGGCCGCTTATGCCAAACAAATTGCAAATCTGCATGGACTGGATTATCATCAGGTGGATTTGGAAATTAATTGCATTAATAAACTTCCTCAATTGCTGTCTATGATTGAGCCTTTTGCGGATAGTTCAATAATACCCACTGCAGCAGTTTCTGAAAAAGCACGCCAATTTTTAACCGTAGTATTAACAGGAGATGGCGGTGATGAAATTTTTGGGGGCTATGGAATTCCGGCATTATTAAATAAAATTAAATCAAGTTCATTGCCTTTAGGAAAAGTGATGGATGAATTATCGAATCGGCGTTTTGAACCCGGTTGGAAATATCCGTCAAAACTTGCCAATATTGAACGGATGATAAAATATGGGGGATTAAATAGTTACTGCAATGCCATGGATTATGAACCATCCAATATACGAAAATTTATTTTTCAACCGGCTTTTATAAATGAATTAGAAAAGGAACAAGCTTTTTTCCCGAAATCAATACTGCGTAGCTATCCTGATAATATAAGCCGCCACGACCTGATGCTTTATTTGGGAGTAAAAGGTTATCTACCCGATGATTTTTTGATGAAAGTGGATACAGGAACTATGTACGCCTCCATCGAATCACGAGCTCCTTTTTTGGATAACAGATTAATAGAATTTACTTCCACACTAAAACCTGAAACCCTGATGCCCGGAGGGAAAGAAAAATTATTACTAAAGAAAATTTGTGAAAAGTATTTGCCCAAAGAAATTGTTTATAAGAAAAAAACAGGATTCAGAATACCTGTTCGCGATTACTTTAATACCAAATGGGCTGACTTATTAAAAGGATATATTAAGGAAGGAATCTCCACTGACCTTGGAATTATTAATAAAGAAGGAAGTTTAAAGTTGATAGACTGGTATCAAAAAGCCCGCCCATCCCAAATGGAAAAATTACTTTTCAGTATGTTGGTTTTTGAAATTTGGTTAAGGGTGTTTCATTTGAAACAAAAGGTGGAAAAGGTTGAGTTATAAAATTTAAAAAGGCCTAAAAAATTGTAATTTTGGCCATAATATAAAAAATGAAGGAATTAGTTTATAAAACAGAAAATGACTGGACGGATGAAGTAACCCAACGCTTTTGGGATTATAAGGTTACCGAAAACCATCCTTATTTTACAGAGGAAGTTGGATTTGGCATTATAAAAATGCTGAATAATAAACTAGAATTAAAGGGTGAAATTTTAGATTATGGGTGCGGTAATGGCACCATGATTGATTATTTATCGAAAGATAACCCGAAGAATGAAATTTATGGACTGGACTTTTCAATTGATTCAGTAAAAAAATCACTTGAAAAAAATAAAGGGAATGCAAATGTTAAAAAAATAATTCATTTTTCAGACTTGAATAAAAATTTTAAAGACAGTGCTTTTGATGTTATTTTATTGATTGAAACGATTGAACATTTAAGATCTGATTTATTAAAAAATACCTTAGAAATAATTTACAAATTATTGAAGCCCGGCGGATATATAGTTGTTACCACCCCATTTAATGAAGATTTAAAAGCACATTCCATATATTGTCCGTTTTGTGATGCGGCACATCATCACATGCAACATGTTCAATCTTTTACCATTGAGAGGCTTTCGACCATTTTAAAAAATCACAAATTTGAAGTTAAGGAAGTAAATAATACCGATTTTCTTTATTACCAAAGTAAGGTGGCGTTTTATAAAATTCATATTAAGTGGTGGCTAAAATATAAATTGGGAATTTCGAAACAGTTACCATTTCAAAAAAGCCATTTATATGGCATTGCTCAAAAATTAACTTAGTTTTTTATAAATGAAAAATTAAGAAACCGCAAGAAAATAAGTTTCGATATTTCTTTATGAA
Source organism: uncultured Chitinophaga sp. (assembly GCA_964355045.1). Taxonomy (GTDB): domain Bacteria; phylum Bacteroidota; class Bacteroidia; order NS11-12g; family UBA9320; genus JABWCE01. The sequence goes on from CAYHCM010000033.1 coordinate 27,318, forward strand.
ACATAATCTTTAATAAATGCATCTTTATAATATATTTGAATAAATTTTTAACATGAGGCACCTCATAGTTTTACTGTCAACCCTGATTAATTTACAGCAGTTAAATGCTCAAAACAGGTTTGTAAACTGGTTTTTTGCGTACGGTGCCGGAGTTAAGTTTTCTCAATCAGGGCCTGCTATTGTAAACGGCGGGAAAACAGCCTCCGAAGAAGGGGTTGCCACTATTTCTGACCCTTGCGGCAATTTGTTATTTTATTCAGATGGCACTGCTATTTGGACAAAAAATCATTCAGTAATGGTAAATGGAAATGGCTTAAAGGGTAATATTCAAAGTGCCGAAGCGGTGCTTATCGTTCCCATGCCATTATCAGATTCCCTATATTATGTTTTTACTACCGATGATTATGGCGGAAATGATGGCGTTCATTATTCAATAGTTGATATGTCGAAACAAGGCGGGGATGGCGAAGTGATTACCAAAAACATAAAATTATATGGTAAAAGTTCTGAAAAATTAACTGCCGTTTTACACGCCAATAAAAAAGATTATTGGATATTGACGCATGATTGGGATAATGCGGAGTATAAAGTTTATTTATTGACGGATGCAGGTTTAAATACCACGTCTGTAATTTCAAAATTGGGGCCTACAACCAATTCGTCGGTTGAAAATGCCCTCGGTCATTTGCGGCCATCCCCCGACGGAACCTTGATAGCAAGTACATTTTGGTATCAAAACACCCTTGAAATTTATGGTTTTAATAATTCAACCGGAGGTCTTTCAGCAAAATATTCCTCTACTCAATTTGACCATAACAGGCCCTACAGTATTGAATTTTCGCCCGACAATAAAATACTTTATGTAGGCGAAGCTGCTACCGCAAGCGATAATGATATTTATCAATTTGAAATGGCTGCTTTTGCCTCGGGCTCCAATAGATTTACGGTAACCACGGCCAATTACCGATTCGGAAATTTTGGAATAGGGCCTGACGGGAAATTTTATATTGCTAAATTTAGTCAGAATTATTTAGGGGTAATTTCTAATCCTAACACGTTCGGTTCAGGTTGTAATTTTGTATCCAATGGATTTAGTTTAGGCAGTCAGCAATCAAAGCTGGGTTTGCCTAATCCTATTTTCCCCATCGTTATCCAAAATCCTGAATATGCCATGTCGGCCATTCCAGGATGTAAATTAAGTGACCCTGTAAAGTTTGAATTGTTGAGTAATTTTTGTTATGATTCGTTGGTTTGGGATTTGTCAGATTTTTCATCTATCTATAATTATTCACGAAAAAGAAAACTAACCCATGTTTATCCTTACAAAGGGAATTATGATATTACGCTTACGGTATATTATAATGGCAAAAGTTATTTCTATAATAAAAATTTGCAGATACCTGCAGCTCCGGTTGTTAATCTGGGAAAGGATACATTTTTCTGTGATAATTTCAGTTACTTTTTGGATGCCGGAAATCCGGGAGGGTCTTATTTATGGCATGATGGTTATATAGGTAAAGTAAGAAATGCCACTGCTTTGGGAAAATATTATGTAACCGTTACCGTTGGCGCATGTTCGGGATCTGATACAATGATAATAAATAATTCGGGCAGTTTAAATCTTGGAAGGGATACAACCGATTGTTTCAATCCTGTTTACACCTTAACTATTAATCAGGCCGATTCGGTAATTTGGAATGATGGTTTAAAAAGCAAAACCCGAAATTTTGTTTCACCCGGAGGAAATTATGTGGCAAAAGTTTATAAAGGTAAATGTGTGAAAACGGATACTATATTAGTTCTGCTACCGGCATTATATCAAAACTTATTGCCTTCGGATACAAGTTTATGCGAAGGAGAAACCCTATTAATTAATGCACCCAATACCTCGATTAATTATTTATGGAACGATGGCTCAACGGCAGGTTCAAGAATATTAAAAAATGCCGGGTTTTATCAATTAATTCAAACTATGGGAAATTGCACATCAAAAGAATCTTTTAATTTAAAAATAGTACCAAAAATAAACCTTCCTTCACGCGCCGATACTACTATCTGCAATGGCGATTCGGTATATCTCAAATATAATTTTACCAATACCATTTTAAAAATTAACGGAGTTACAAAGTCAGGTAACAAACATGTGTTTTTTCAAACAGGCAACTATTTTATCAAGGCTGAAAATTCATGTTTTAAAGACTCTGTAAATTTTTATTTAACGATGGATTCATGCAAGGCCATGGAGGTACTTTTTGCCGAAATATTCAGTCCTAATGGTGATTTGCTTAATGAAAGTTTTAAACCTGCGGTAATTGGCGATCCTTCTAAAATATTTAATTATACATTCCGAATTTATAGCCGATGGGGCGAGAAACTGTTTGAATCAGATAAATATAATCTTGGATGGGAAGGAAAATATCAGGATAAACAATGCCCTGTAGGTTATTATTTATGGACGTGCAATCTTAAATATTTGGAATATGGGGAGCCAAAATCATTGCAGAAAAATGGGCTGGTTTTTATTGTGAGATGAAAATAGAAGAAATACAAAGTTCTAAGTTCGGAGTTCTATGGTGTTCACTATAGAACATACTTGTTTAACTAAATAAGCCCCAATTTTTTTGCCTTGGCTTTATCTTTAGGGAAGCTCCT
>CAYHCM010000034.1:0-21074 GCA_964355045.1 uncultured Chitinophaga sp.
GTATATGTTACCCGCAAATTGCATTTTAATGCGGCTCATAAATTATATAACCCCAGCTGGAGCGAGGAAAAAAATTTGGAAGTTTTTGGCAAATGCGCCAACAGTAACTGGCATGGCCATAATTTTGATTTATACGTTACGGTTAGAGGAATTCCCAACCCCGATACCGGATTTGTGATAGACCTGAAACTGCTGAAAGAACTTGTAGAGGAAAAAATAATTGACAAAATAGATCATCGCAACATTAATCTGGAAGTAGATTTTATGAAAGGAAAAATAGCTTCGATTGAAAACTTAGCCACATCCATTTGGAATGAACTGGCCCCAATAATCCCTTCCGGGCAATTGCATTGTATTAAAATTTATGAAACCCAACGACAGTTTGCAGAATACTACGGCGAATAAGTTAGGATCATTTACGAAATATCTTCGACATATTATTAATAATATTTTTGAAAAAAAGATTTTTTTAATTTTCAATAAACAATGAACAATATTCAATATTCAATGGGCTTCGCACAATAATTAAGAATACTTAAGGTTTAGAAAATTGTCCGCCTCAGGCGTGATGAATATTGATTATTCTTTAGGCCTTTTGTTTACGTTATTTTGAAAACTTTACTTAGGGAGTTAACTTAAAATTAAGGCTTTAGAGTAGAAAAATAATTTATAGGGGTGCATCCCAATTAGAAAATAACCTATATGAATCCTTATATGCCTATGTATCTATGTGTTTGAAGACAAACGACAATTTGGGTGCACCCAATTAGAATCATCGTTAAAGCTTCATTTAAAATTGACGTTAATTAATTTCCATTTTTATGTAAAAAACCCCTCTCTATCTGGGATAAATTATTCCATATTTGGAACGACCTGAAACGATAGTTTTTTGTAAAACACTGTTTTTTAGCGATTTAATTTTTTGGCATGATATTTTCAATGTACTTATTCGGATAATTACGAAAACTAATATTTTAAAAAATTATGAAAACGAATTACTTTAAACAATCTCTGAAAAAGGTATTATTATTAATATCCTTTCTTTCAATTTACCTTGGCTCTCAGGGGGCATCCAGATATTGGGTGTCATCAGGCTCATCCAACTGGAACAACACAGCTAACTGGTCGGCCACTTCAGGGGGTGCCGGCGGGCAGAGTGTGCCCGGTTCCGCAGATGCCGTTTACTTTAACGGCTCAGGTGTCGGAAACTGCGCTTTAGATGCCAATGTGAGTGTAACCACCTTTACAATATCTACGGGGTACTCCGGCACTATTACGCAAAATACAGGCATAACCGTTTATGTAAATGGTTTGTTCAGTCAGGCTGCAGGAACTTTTACAGGAGGTAACTCCGGAATTACATTTGTCGGTGGGTTTACATTAACTGCCGGTACTTTTACCAGCACATCCGGAAACTTGTTAGTTTATGGAAACTGGACAAAGACCCAGACTGCAGGAACTTTCAACCATAATAGCGGTACAGTTTTTCCATCGGGCGCCTCTGCCACAATGGACGTTTATGCTACTGAAACCTTTTATAATTTGTCAACTTACTACATGAATAATAGTGCCACATTAAGTATCGGAGTAAGCGATATTATTAAAACTACCGGAACTTTAACACTCTATGAAGGATTGATTTCATACACAACCACCGCAGGTTATTTAGAAGCTCAGGGAAATGTAAATGTTTACGCCTATTATGATGGAGGTACTGAACCCTTATATTTTTCGGGAACGGCAGACCAAACCTTCGATTTAACAAATGCGACGGCTAATTTTAATTCGAATGTAACTATTAATAAAACCACTGGTACTGTAACAATGGCATCCGCTTGTTATCTTGATGGCAACTATACTCTGAACCTTTTAGCAGGAACATTAGCGCTCAACGGACAAATAGTTGAAGTAAATAATGGAAGTGCCGGAACTTTAAACGGGCCATCGGCAAGCACTACTTTTACAGTAAGTGGAATAGGGAGTTTAAAGGCTTATAATTATAGTCAAACTAACAGTTCAAGTGTGTTAACATTTAGTTCCACACCTGCATTTTATATGTACAACTCATTTACCATTTCAGCGGGAACATGCACACCCAATGCAGCTACTGTAACAATAGTTGGCGCTTTTTTAATTTCAGGGGGCACATTTAATGCACCATCTACCAATATGTATAACTATGGAACCTGGACACGCAGCTCAGGAACCTTCAATCACAACAGTGGAACCGTTACTTTTTATGGAAGTTCTACAACTTTGGATATAAGCGGGGCAAGTATAGGTACAGAAACATTTAACAATTTAACGGTAAATAAAACCAGTTTACAAACCTTAAGTGTAGCACAAAACGATACAATTAAAACCTTGGGCTTGCTATCTCTATATGATGGATTGGTATCTTTTGTTTCCGGTTCAGGTGCTTTAAGAGCGGAAGGAAATGTAACAGTTAGTAATTACTATGATGGCGGAGACCAACCCTTATTTTTTTCAAACACCGGCAATCAAAATTTTGATTTAACAAGTGCTACTACTAATTTTAATGCGGATGTTGTCATTAAAAAGTCAAGCGGTATTGTAACGATGCTTTCCGCTCTTTATTTAGATGGACCTGGTGAAGACCTTTATTTACTGGCCGGTACGCTTAATCTTAATGCCCAAACTGTTCAAGCACGTTATGCTTCACCAACTTATAATAATTATATATATGGGCCTGTGGGAACAAGCACTACCTTTACCGTTTCTGGTACAGGAAATTTAAATGGAAATTATTTTTCTCAAATAGCCGGTACATCTACATCTACATTCACTATTAGCGCCGCATCCACCTTTTATATGTATTATAGCTTCGCTTTAAGTACGGGTACGTTTACGTCCAATACGGCCACAGTAACCATAGTGGGTGATTTTAATATGACGGGAGGAACTTTTAATGCTACCTCAGGTACGATGACTGTCTATGGCGGATGGACCCGATATGCTGCGGCAACCTTTAACCATAATAACGGAACGGTAGCTATACTGGGAAGCTCATCAACATTTGATTTTTCGCAAACCTTAATTGGTACTGAAACCTTTTATAATCTGACTGTAAATAAGACAAACGGACAAACAATGAGCATAGCATCACAGGATACTATTAAAATAATTACATTGCTGTCACTTTACGATGGCTTGGTTTCGTATGTAACTACATCGGGAGCTATGAGGGCAGAAGGCGATGTAAGTGTTAGTATATATTATGATGGAGGAAGTCAGCCCTTATTCTTTTCAGGTGCTACCACAACCCAAACCTTTACTCTGACGAGTGCTACAACCTATTTTAATGCGAGTATAGTTATTAAAAAATCAAGTGGAACCGTGATTATGGCCTCGCATTGTTATTTGGATGGCACAGGAGAACACCTTTATCTCATGTCGGGCACCTTAAATTTGAATGGACAAACAGTTGAAGCCTATTATTCTACCACACCCAATAATTATATCTATGGCCCCACAGGAACGGGTACTACTTTTACCGTTTCAGGAACAGGAAGTTTGAAAGGATATAATTTTTCTCAGGCAAGCGGTACAGGAACGCTTACTTTCAGCGTTGCATCCGCTTTTTATATGTATGGCACTTATACGCAAGCTGCGGGTACAGTAACATGTAATTCGGCTACGTTTACAGTTGTTGGTGATTTTAATATAACCGGTGGTACATTTAATGCCCCATCTACCAATATGTATGTTTACGGTAGTTGGACAAGAAGTTCAGGTACATTCAGCCATAATAGCGGTACGGCTACTTTCCTCGGTAGTTCTTCTTCATTAACTATAAGCAGTACTACCATTGCCACTGAAACTTTTTATAATTTAGTTGTGAGTAAAAATACCGGACAAACATTAAGTGTAATCCAAAATGATACAATAAAAACCTTGGGATACTTGTCGTTATACGATGGTTTGGTATCTCAATCTTCCGGTTCGGGCGCTTTGAGGGCTGAAGGAAATGTAACGGTAAGTCAATACTTTGATGGGGGAGACCAACCATTATTTTTTTCAAACACCGGCAATCAAAATTTTGATTTAACAAGTGCTACTACTTCTTTTAATGCAGATGTTATCATTAAAAAATCAAGCGGAACGGTAACCATGCTTTCACATCTTTATCTTGATGGTCCTGGTGAAGACTTATATTTGAGGTCGGGTACACTCAGTTTAAATGCCCAAACAGTACAAGCCTATTATTCTACCACTCCTAATAATTATATTTATGGCCCCAATGGCACCAGCACTACATTTACAGTTGCAGGTACAGGAAGTTTGAAAGGATATTATTATTCTCAAACCGGTGGTATTTCCTCTTCTACTTTTACCATAACCGATGCATCCGCGTTTTATCTTTATGGAACTTTTACATTAAGTACAGGAACTTTTACTTCGAACACAGCCACTGTAACCGTGGTGGGAGATTATAATTTAACAGGGGGTACATTTAACGCTACTTCCAATACAATGACAACTTATGCGGCCTGGACCCATTCGGCTGGTACATTTAACCATAATAATGGAACGGTTACCTGGGTAGGTAGTTCTGCTATCACTGATATTTCAGGAGGTTCAATAGGAACAGAAACGTTTTATAATTTAACTGTAAATAAAACAGGTGGACAAACACATAGCATTGCTTCACAGGATACTGTTAAAGTTTTAACTCTTTTGTCGCTATACGATGGCCTTGTGTCATTTGTTACCACCTCAGGAGCCTTAAGAGCAGAGGGCAATGTAACGGTTAGTATTTATTATGATGGAGGAAATGAACCTTTGTTTTTTTCAGGTACCAACAATCAAAATTTTGATTTAACGAGTGCTACCACTCTCTTTAATGCGGATGTTATCATTAAAAAATCAAGCGGAACGGTAACCATGCTTTCACATCTTTATCTTGATGGTCCTGGTGAAGACCTGTATCTTAGGTCAGGAACTCTTAGTTTAAATGCACAAACTGTTCAAGCTTATTATTCAACTACTCCGAATAATTATATCTATGGTCCTATCGGTACCAGCACTACATTTACAGTGTCTGGAACCGGTAATCTCAACGGATATCACTATTCTCAAACAGGAGGTACATCCACATCTACTTTTACAATCAGTGCCGCTTCTACGTTTTATCTTTATGCTACTTTTACTTTAAATACAGGAATTTTTAATTCTAACACAGCTACGGTAACTATGGTAGGTGATTTCAATCTTACAGGTGGAACATTTAACGCTACATCGGGTACAATGACAAATTATGCAGGATGGACACATTCAGCAGGCACCTTTAACCATAATAGCGGAACCGTAACATGGGTAGGAAGTTCTGCCACTGTGGATATTTCAGGAGTATCAGCCGGAACCGAAACATTTTATAATTTAACCATAAATAAAACTAGCGGACAAACCCATAGCTTAGCCGCAAGCGATATTATTTTAACGCTTGGGCTTCTTAACTTGTATGACGGCCTCGCTTCCTTTGTATCTGTAGCCGGTTATTTTGATATGGAAGGAACTTTATCAATAAGCAGTTTATACTGGGATGGAGGAAACTTGCCAATAAAATATATGGGTACCAGTGCACAAACCTTATCGGTTCCATCCAATTTCGCCAATGATATTACCATTAATAAAACTTCCGGTACAGTATCCCTCTCGGCTGCTTTAACCCTTGGTAGCACCAATCAAGATTTAATTATTACTTCCGGTACACTTGATTTGGCCGGATATAACCTTACTGTAAATGGATCTGGTGGTACTTTTGTGGTACAAACCGGTGGTATCTTGCAACTATTAGGCACTGAAACCTTATCAACACCAACCCTTAACAGCGGAAGTATTGTTTGCTATAACGGTACAGGTGCCTCATATACCCTAAAAAATTACACATATTCAAACGTTACAATAGCCGCCGGAGCAACAACAGTTTATAGTCTGCCGGCTACCTTACCAACTATTACCACTTTAACCATTACCTCTGGAATATTATACCTAAATGCTTATAATATGACAGCTACAACTCTTGTAAATAATGCTACCCTTCGTTTAAAAGGGAGCGAGATCATGACAATTACCACGATGGATATAAATTCGGGAACGGTAGAATATGTGGGAAATAATACAGCTACTACTTATACCATAAAAGATTTTGGAGCTACCGATTATTATAATTTATATATTAATGACGCCAATGTTACCAAATCAACCTTTCAATTGGGCGGAGCTATGGTTATTGCCGGTACTTTAATTATTTCGGGCGGAACCTATAGCGCCAACGGACAAACTACCTCTGTTGCAGGCATAACTACAGTGAACGGCGGAACGTATCTGCCTTCAACAGCAACCCAAACTTTAAGCACAGGATTAACTGTATCGAGCGGTACATTTACCGGCAGTACAGGTAATGTGGATATCAACGGCCCACTCACTTTATCGGGGGGTACTTATACAGCCCCATCTACCACCACTTATGTGTATGGTAACTGGATTCAATCGGGTACCTTCACTCCTGGTTCAGGCACTATTGTGTTTGACGGGGCTTCCAATCAGACGATTTCAGCCACCAGCGCTTTTAATAATTTAACTATTACCAATGCTTCAGGGGCTACTCTTTCGTCAGCCGTTGCCGTTGGAGGAACTTTAACATTAACCACCGGAAAATTTGATTTGGGAAGTTATAACCTGACCATGAATTCAGGCTCTGTCCTTTCAGGAGGAAGTACATCATCTTTTGTATATACAGGCGGAACAGGTCAGTTTATTTGGAATAACTGTGCAGCTTCTACTTCCAGAACTTTTCCTGTAGGCCATACCAATTCTTCTGCCGGATATACCCCTTTGGTTATTACTTTTAACTCAGGGCATACTACTGATAATTTTGGAGTAGTGGCCTATAATGTGATTTGTAATAATGGAACAAGAACCGGAACTGCTTATACCAGTACGGTTGTAAAAACTACGTGGAATATTACAGAAACTACCCCTGGCGGAACCAATGTAAACCTTCAGTTTCAATGGAATGGAACAGATGAAGGTTCAAGTTTTAACAGAGCGAGTTGCCAAATGTCGCACCATAATGGTTCTATTTGGGAGAATTTTGGCAGCCTTGGTAGTGCAAGTGGGGCTAATCCATATACATTTACCCATAGCAACTATACCGGCTCATTTTCGCCCTTTGGGATGAATGGCAACGGGGGGCCCCTTCCGGTTACTTTTTTATATTTAAATGTTAAAAAGGATGGTGAATTTGGATTATTGAATTGGGCAACCGGTACCGAAATAAATAATGATTATTTTAATATCGAGAAAAGTTTGGATGGAAAGAAATTTTTTACCATTGGAAAGGTTTTTGGAGCTGGAAACAGTCAGCAAATATTAAGATACGCATTTACCGATTCAAACCTTATTCAAGGAACCAACTATTATAGATTGAAACAAGTGGACTACGACGGACAATTTGAATATACACCAATCCAGGTTATTAATAATTCTGCCGGCCGGGTTGATTTAAATACTTTCCGGATGTCGCCTGTCCCTGCCAAAGATATTTTGAATGTAGAATATCGAAGCCCTGAAGATGGAGATAACTCAATTACAGTTCTTAATCAAATGGGAAACACGGTAAAAAATATTGATACTGAAGTAACTCGCGGAATGAATAACTTCACAATTGATTTAACAGATTTGCCAATTGGTATTTATTTCCTAAAAATTGAAAATTCTAACGGATCATTCACCTGCCGAAGGTTCTCTATTCTTAAATAAAATAAAAACTTCATATCTTTTTTTTATCAAACAGTCCGCCAATTGGCAGACTGTTTTGTTTTTATTGAAGATTCTAAAATTCTTATAACTGCTTAAGATAGGGAATATTAATTGGGTTATCTGTTTATAAAATAAAAGGTAATTGATAAATGACAAATTTTATTTGGTCAATCTGATTTTTAATTCCGTTAATCTTAGGCAACAAAAGCTATAATGAAGAAAATGTTTTATTTCAAGAAATTACTCTCTCCATTTGGGAGATAATATTCCAATTTTGGTATGATTTTAAATCCACCTGATTTGTAACAGCCTGTATTGTAAATCTTTAATTTTCTGGCATCATTTTTTCAGTATCTTTTAATTATCACATTATGAAAATTGCATTTTTAGAAAAAATCATGAATACAAACTACCTAAATCAAGCTATCAAAAGGGTATTACTCCTGGTGTCTTTTATGGCCTTATATACGGGTGCCCAAGCGGCAGCCAGATATTGGGTTTCTACCACCACAGCCAACTGGAACTCAACCGCCAATTGGTCAACAACAAGTGGTGGCTCACCAGGAGCAAGTGTTCCTACATCAAGCGATGATGCTATTTTTAACAGTGCCAAAGTTGGTAGCTGTAACATTGACGCTAATGCAAATGCACTTACGTTCACTATATCCACAGGATATACCGGAACGATAACCCAGAACACAAGCATTACTTTAACAGTAGCAGGGCTTTACAGTCAGGCAGCCGGTACATTTACAGGCGGTAATTCCACTATTACATTTGGCGGAGGTTTTACTCTTACCGCCGGAACGTTTACTTCCACAACAGGTACTTTACAAGTGGCCGGTAACTGGACAAAAACACAAGCTGCAGGTACTTTTACCCACAACAGCGGAACGGTTTATTATTATAGTACTACAGCAACAATAGATATTTATACTACCGAAACCTTTTATAATTTTACGGTTAATATGAATCATGCCGCTGCTCTTTCAGTAGCCGTAAGCGATATAATAAAAACAACAGGAACATTAACTCTCTCAGATGGCTACGCATCCTATACTACTACTGCCGGTTATTTTGAAGCTCAGGGTAATGCAACAGTCGGAACATATTGGGACGGTGGAACTGAACCAATAGTATTTACAGGAACAGCTTCTCAAACATTTACGCTAACAAGTGCCGAGACTTATTTCGATGGGGATGTAACCATTAATAAATCTTCAGGAACGGTAACCATGGGTTCAAGCTTTTATATGAACAGTACCGGAAAAATCCTTAACCTGACTGCAGGTACGCTAAACCTGGCAGGATACACTGTGGAAGTTTATTATTCGGCCACCGGTAATGGAACATTAAACGGACCTGCCGCAAGTACTACATTTACAGTAGCCGGAACCGGATGGCTTAAAGCTTACAATTACAGTCAAACAACCAGTACCAGTAATTTAACAATTAGCGCAGCCTCTTCTTTTTACACCTATAATAACTTTACAATTTCATCCGGTACATTTACAAGTAATACAGCAGATGTTTATGTATCCGGAACCTTTCTGGTTTCAGGCGGTACCTTTATCGCACCTTCTACCAATATGTATTCATATGGTAACTGGACCCGAACAAGCGGAACATTTACACATAATAGTGGAACAGTTACTTTTTTAGGTTCTGCATCCACAATAGATGTATCAAGTACTGAAACTTTTTACAATCTAACACTTAATAAGAACCACGCCGAACTAATTACTGTGGCGGCAAGTGATATAGTAAAAGCCACAGGTACACTTACGTTTGTAAACGGATATGCATCCTACGCTACAACAGCGGGCTATTTTGAGGCTCAGGGTAATGTTACTGTTGGCCAATATTGGGATGGAGGAAACGAACCATTAGCTTTTACCGGAACAGCAGCTCAAACATTTACGCTAACAAGTGCCGAGACTTATTTCGATGGGGATGTAACCATTAATAAATCTTCAGGAACGGTAACCATGGGTTCAAGCTTATATATGAACAATACCGGCAAAAGCCTTAACCTGACTGCAGGTACGCTGAACCTGGCAGGATATACTGTGGAAGTTTATTGTTCAGGAAGCAGCAATGGAACATTAAATGGACCTGCCGCAAGTACTACATTCACTGTGGCCGGAACAGGTAACCTTAATTGCTATGCATATAGCCAAACAAATACATCAAGTGTATTAACCTTTAGCAGTACACCAACGTTTTATTCATATGCCACCTATTCACAAACATCCGGAACCTTTACGGCCAATGCCTCAACCGTTACCTTAGCGGGTAGTTTTACCCTTTCTACAGGAATTTTTAATGCACCAACAGGAACGATGAATATATATGGAAACTGGACGAGATCAAGCGGAACATTTAATCACGATAGCGGAACTGTTGCTTATTACGGAGCCGGTGCAACTTTAAATATTTCAGGTGTATCAGCCGGAACTGAAACTTTTTATAATCTGACAGTAAACCTGAACGGAGGGGCGCTACTTACCGTGGAAGCCAGTGATATTATCAAAACCATAGGAACATTGACACTTGTAAATGGTTACTGCTCGTATTATTCAACTGCCGGCTATTTTGAAGCACAAGGAAACGTAACTGTGGGTTCAGCCTGGGATGGAGGGAACGAACCTTTGGTTTTTACGGGAACCCGTAATCAAACTTTTACTTTAACTTCGGCAGAAACATATTTTAACGGAAATGTGACCATAAACAAAACCACCGGAGTAGTTACAATGGGTTCAAGTTTATATCTTAATGGAAGTTCCGAGCATTTATATCTTTCTTCAGGTACACTTAATCTCAATACCTATACTGTTGAGGCTTATTATTCAACTACACCTAATAATTATATTTACGGCCCAACGGCAAGTTCTACCTTCTCGGTAACAGGTACAGGATCTTTATATGGTTATAATTATACCCATGCAGCCAGTGGAACTATTTCATTCAGCACAACTTCTACTTTTTATATATACGCTACTTTTGCTCAGTCGGCAGGAACATTTACTTCTAATACAGCCACAGTTTATGTGGTCGGTAATTTTAATTTAACCGGAGGAACGTTTAATGCTACATCTACCAATATGTATGCCTATGGAAACTGGACACGATATACTGCCGCTACGTTTAATCATAATAGCGGAACCGTAAATTGGCTTGGATCTGCATCTACCTTTGATATTGCACAAACGAGTGCAGGTACAGAAACCTTTAATAACTTAACGGTAAATAAAGATGGCGGGGTTACGGTGTCATTTGCAATTTCGGATATAGCTAAAACCATTGGTACTCTGACGTTGGTAAATGGAGCAGCTTCCTATACTACTACGGCAGGTGCATTTGAAGCTCAAGGAAACGTAACGGTAGGAATATATTGGGATGGAGGAAACGAACCTTTATTATTTTCAGGAACTGCCGATCAAAATTTTACTTTAACTTCGGCAGAAATATATTTTAACGGAAGTGTAACTATTAATAAATCCTCAGGAACTGTGACCATGCTTTCAAGTCTTTATCTTAATGGAAGCGGTGAACATATATATTTAACTTCCGGTACACTTAACCTGAATACATTTACTGTGGAGGCTTATTATTCTACGGCCCCCAATAATTATATCTATGGCCCTACCGGAACCACTACCACTTTTACAGTATCAGGCACAGGATGGCTAAAAGGTTGCTATTTTTCACAAACGGGCGGCGCCTCAAGCAGTACCTTAACCATTAGCGGAGCATCAAGTTTTTATACCTATTCAACATTTACACTTACTACCGGAACATTTACCTCCAATTCGGCTACGGTTTATGTTGTCGGTAACTTTTTACTCTCAGGTGGAACGTTTAACGCACCTTCCACCAATATGTACGCTTATGGAAACTGGAGCCGTTACACAGCCGGAACCTTTAATCATAATAGCGGAACGGTAACCTGGCTTGGATCTACATCTATCTTTGATATTGCACAAGGGATTGCAGGAACAGAAACTTTTAATAATTTAACAGTAAATAAAGATGGTGGTACAGCCGTATCCTTCGAGGTTTTAGATATTGCTAAAGCCATTGGTACTCTCACGTTGGTAAATGGATATGCATCTTACACTACTACGGCAGGATATTTTGAGGCTCAGGGCAATGTAACTGTCGGTACAGCCTGGGATGGAGGAAATGAACCATTAGTGTTTTCAGGTACTGCTAATCAAAATTTTACTTTAACTTCGGCAGAAACATATTTTAACGGAAGTGTAACGATTAATAAATCCTCAGGAATTGTGACCATGCTTTCAAGTCTGTATCTTAATGGTGCATCTGAACATTTATATCTTACAGCAGGAACCCTTAATCTTAATGGAATGACGGTAGAGGCGTATTACTCGACCGGTCCTAACAATTATATTTACGGCCCTGCAGCAGCTACTACCTTTACAGTTTCAGGCACAGGTAACCTTAATGGATATAATTACAGCCAGACCAACAGTACCAGTGTATTAACTATAAGCGCGGCCTCTTCGTTTTATACCTATGCCGGTTTTACAATATCTGCAGGAACATTTACACCCAACACAGCAACAGTAACCATTAGTGGAAATTTACTAATAAACGGAGGAACGTTTAATGCCCCATCTACCAATATGTATGCTACCGGTAACTGGACCCGTTCAAGCGGTACATTTACCCACAATAGCGGCACTGTTACTTTTAATGGTGGAAATGCCTCAATGGATGTAGCAAGTACCGAAACTTTTTACAATTTGACCATAAATAAAAACCATTCGACTTATCTTGAAGTTGCAGCCAGTGATAGACTCATAAGCACAGGCACACTTACCCTTGTAAACGGATATGCATCGTATAATACTACGGCAGGTTATTTTGAAGCACAGGGAAACGTGGCTGTAGGTATAGGATGGGATGGAGGAAATGAGCCATTGGTTTTTACAGGTACTGCCAATCAAAATTTTGATTTAACTGGGGCAGAAATATATTTTAACGCAAGTGTAACGATTAATAAATCCTCAGGAATTGTGACCATGCTTTCAAGTCTTTATCTTAATGGAAGCGGTGAACATTTATATTTAACTTCCGGTACACTTAACCTAAATGGATATACCGTAGAGGCTTATTATAGTGCAGCCCCGAATAATTATATTTATGGTCCTACGGGTACAAGTACTACTTTTACAGTATCAGGAACAGGATGGCTTAAGGGATATTATTTTTCACAAACCACAGGAACCGGTACATTGACATTTAGCGCAGCATCCAATTTTTACACCTATGGAAATTACACCCTTTCTGCCGGAACATTTACAGCCAATACGGCTGCGGTTTATGTCCTTGGCACGCTTACAATTTCGGGAGGAACTTTTAATGCACCTTCTACAAATATTTATGCTTATGGAAACTGGACTCGTTCAAGCGGAACATTTACTCATAACAGCGGAACAGTAACCATGTATAGTTCAGCAACTACTATTGATGTATCAGGGGTAAGTTCAGGAACCGAAACCTTTTATAACCTTACTGTAAATAAGGATCATGGGACTGTATTTTATATTGCAGCAGCCGATTTGGTAAGAACAACCGGAACACTCACCCTTGTTAATGGTTATGTTTCACCTGTAAGTGGTACATCGTACCTCGAACCACAAGGAAATGTAACAGTAGGTTCTGGCTTTGACGGTGGAACCGCTGCCATGACATTTACAGGATCAGGCAATTCCAATTTTGATCTTACATCAGCAACAACCCTTTTCAACGGAGTTATTACCGTAAATAAAACCTCATCCACCGTTACTTTGGTGTCTGATATATACATGGACGCAGCTTCTCAAAATCTTTCCGTAACCTCCGGCACCCTTGATTTAAATGGATATATCCTTTCAGTTACCGGAAGTGGTGCCACATTTATAGTATCAAGTGGTGCAACTCTTCAAATGATAGGAACCGAATCACCCACAACACCAACTTTAAACAGCGGAAGTATTGTGGCTTATGATGGCACAGGAGCTACTTATACAATAAAAAACTGGACTTATCCAAACTTGAAAATTATTGGAGGTTCAACAAGCATATTTTCATTACCAGCTACGTTGACAGGAATAACTACCTTAACTATTACATCAGGTATTTTATATCTGAATGCATTTAGTATTACGGCTACAACATTGGTGAATGATGCCACCCTTCGATTAATAGGAAGCGAAACCATGACGATTACAACCATGGATGTTAATTCAGGAACTGTGGAATATGTAGGGGCAAATAGTGCAACAACTTATACCATTAAAGATTTTGGAACTACCGATTATTATAATTTATTAATATATGATGCCAATGCCACCAAAGCTACTTTCCAATTGGGAGGAGCCATAGTTATTGCAGGAACCCTTACTATTACAGGCGGAACTTACAGTGCCAATGGACAAACATCTGCGGTTACAGGAGTTACTACTGTTAACGGAGGAACTTATACCGCTTCAACTGCAACGCAAACATTAACAGGCGGACTTACCGTTTCAAGTGGTACATTTACAGGTAGCACCGGAATTGTAGATATTAACGGTACACTTACATTATCAGGCGGAACTTATACAGCACCATCTACTACAACATATGTTTATGGTAATTGGACACAATCAGGTACATTTAATTGTGGAACTGGATCCATCGTTTTTGACGGGGCTTCGAACCAAACTATAACTGCATCAAGCGCATTTAACAATTTAAGTATTACCAATTCAAGTGGAGCAACGCTGGCCTCAGCTATTACAGTAGGCGGAACCCTTACCTTAACTACAGGTAAAATATCACTTGGAAGCTACAATCTTAATATGTCGTCAGGCGCAGCTCTTTCGGGTGGAAGTTCTTCATCGTTCATTTATACAGGAGGAACAGGAGCTTTAAAATATTTAAGTTGTGCCGCTTCCACCAGTAAAACTTTTCCGGTAGGACACACCAATTCAGCAGCAGGCTATACCCCACTTGTAATTACATTTAACTCAGGCCATACAACCGATGATTTTAGTGTAGTGGCTTACGATGTTATTTGTAACGATGGAACCCGAACAGGAACAGCCTATACCAGCACAGTAGTAAAAACTACCTGGAATATAAGTGAAACTACATCCGGAGGTTCCAATATCAACGTCCAGTTTCAATGGAATGGAACGGATGAAGGAGCAAGTTTTAACAGGGCAAGTTGCCGCATGGCTCACCATAACGGTTCCACCTGGGATAATATTGGTAGCCTTGGCAGTGCCTCAGGAGCAAATCCATACACGTTTACATACACCGGCTATACCGGTACTTTTTCACCCTTCGGAATGGGAGGTTCAGGTGGTCCGCTTCCGGTAACTTTTCTTTACCTTAATGTAAAAAAAGAAGGGGAGTTCGGTCAATTGAATTGGGCTACGGGTACCGAAATAAATAATGATTATTTTAATATCGAGAAAAGTTTGGATGGTAAGAAATTTTTTACCATTGGAAAAGTTTTTGGAGCCGGAAACAGCCAGCAAATATTAAGATACGCATTTACCGATTCAAACCTTATTCAGGGAACCAACTATTATAGATTGAAACAAGTGGACTACGACGGAAAGTTTGAATATACACCAATTCAGTTTATAAATAATTCTGTAGGCAGGCTCGACTTAAATACCTTCCAGCTTTCACCGGTCCCTGCCAAAGATGTTTTGAATGTTGAATATCGAAGCCCGGAAGAAGGCGATAACTCAATTAAAGTGATTAATCAGATGGGAAATCCGCTAATTACTCAAAATGTAGCAGTAACTCGCGGAATGAATAACTTCACAATTGATTTAACAGATTTGCCAATTGGTATTTATTTTCTAAGAATTGAAAATCCAAACGGATCATTCACCTGCCGAAGGTTCTCTATTCTCAAATAAAATAAAAACTTCATATCTTTTTTTTATCAAACAGTCCGCCAATTGGCGGACTGTTTTGTTTTTAGAAAATTCTATTTGCTAATTTTGTTTGTTGAGATGATCGTAAATTCAGGTCTTTTACTTTTTCTAAGCGATATATTTGTATTTAAAATTTTATAACCAAAATGTCTATTTCTTGCCAATTCTTTCAATTTCATTATCCAAATCCGAAATAAACTTTTTGTCTTGTTCTATTCTAAATTCCTCATATTCGCTCTGAGCTTTTTCAACAGCTTGTTCGTGTGAAACCGTTCCTGCATTCGGCAATACATCCAAACTATTGCTTTCCAAAAATTTATTGGTACGATTCAGCCAATCCTTCATATTCATCAATTCATTTCTTCGGGCCTGAAACTCGGCCAAATCTAAAAACGCACTTACCAACAAATTCAAATTTCCAATCTCATTTTCGTCCAAATAATTTTTAGCAATTGATACATCACTTTTTAATATTTTTCCATCGGGTGAATTTTTCCAGGATGTTAAACCCATAAAGTTTTTGGATTTATCAGCTCTGTCAAAAATAATTTCAGCGGCTGTTTTGCCTGCTATTGCAAAGTGAAATTTGTTTTGCACCATTTTATAAAACAGGATAGTTTCTTCAGCATTTTTTGAATAATCAGCACTGCATTGTTCAAAAATGTCTCCTAATTTTTGATACATTCTGCGTTCACTGCTTCGTATTTCCCTAATACGTTCCAGTAATTCATCAAAATAATCTTTGCCAAAAGGTTTGCCATTTTTTAGCATTTCGTCATTAAGCACAAATCCTTTAATGATAAATTCTTTAAGGGTTTGCGTTGCCCAAATTCTAAATTGAGTGGCTTGTTTCGAATTAACTCTGTAACCAACAGCAATAATGGCATCGAGGTTGTAAAACTTTGTTTTGTAATTTTTACCATCATTAGCAGTTGCCGAGAATTCCTCGGTAACTGAATTTTGGTCTAATTCACCGCTATTAAAAATATTTTTAAGATGCAATGATACATTGTCCGTACTGCAATCAAATAATAACGCAATAGCTTTTTGGGTTAGCCAAAACGTTTCATTTTGAAAAGTAACCGTTATGTTTATATTGCCTTTTTCGGTGCTGTAGAGAATTATTTTATTTTCCATTTAAAATCCAAATTTATGGTTTAGTAATCTTTTTTGGTTCATCAAAATTTAGGGTCTATTGCTTTTACTTCGTAATAAATGAGTTAATAAAGTCTTTTTGTTTTAGCGGAGCGGTGGCTTTTTTGATGTAAAAAACAATATTTTAAAAGGTGCGCTGAAGAATTGTTGATTGGTTTTCCAACATCCGCATTACTTAAATTACCAACCTACCCAAAACTTTTACTCACCACCAAATCTTTGCCACCTCCGCTATAGTCATAAAATCCTTCTCCGGTTTTTATTCCCAATTTTTTGGCAGTTACCATATTTGTAAGCAAAGGACATGGAGCATATTTAGGATTTCCAAATCCGTTATAGAGAACTATCAATATACTGTGACAAACATCCAATCCTATAAAATCAGCCAATTGCAAAGGCCCCATGGGATGAGCCATTCCCAGCTTCATAATGGTATCAATTTCAGCCACGCCGGCTACTCCTTCGTGCAAAGCATAAATGGCTTCATTTATCATAGGCATCAATATGCGGTTGGCTATAAAACCCGGAAAGTCATTGGCCAAAGTAGGAACTTTTCCAATCGCTTTTGAAAGTTCCATTATGGTATTAGTTACCGCACTATCTGTGCTATAACCATTAATTACTTCCACAAGTTTCATTACCGGAACGGGGTTCATAAAATGCATCCCAATTACAAGCCCGGGTCGGTTGGTGGCCGATGCTAATTTTGTAATAGAGATGGACGAAGTATTGCTCGACAGAATACATCCTTGCGGAGCATAAGCATCCATATCCACAAATATTTTTAATTTTAATTCTACATTTTCTGTGGCTGCTTCTATTACCAATTCCGCATTTTTCACTCCTTCGGCTATGGAAGTATATGTGGTAATATTTGCCAAAGCCGAATTTTTTAATTCTTCGGTGGCATTTCCTTTGGCTATTTGGCGGTCAAAATTTTTGGTAATGGCTGCAAGTGCTTTTTCCAACGCTGCCGGGTTTACGTCAATTAGTGATACCTTATAACCATGCTGCGCAAATACATGAGCAATTCCATTGCCCATAGTTCCTGAACCGATAACTGATATATTTTTCATTCTTTTAATTTGTATTTTTTTCACCCTTTTAACTTTAACCTTTTTACTTTAAACTTTAACCTTTTTAATTTAAAAGGTTAAGGTTAAGGTTAAGGCTGAGTTGAGTCCTCCTGAAGGAGTTAAAACCACATCCGGCTTCCAACCCAAACTCAAATCTTTATTTATTTTAAATTCCTGAAGATGTGCATCCACATTAGCATCTATAATATTTAATGCATACAATCCTACGTATGCCAAAATGCAGATATCACGATTTCGGCGATGATAATTACGAAGACTTACTACCGATCCGTCTATTAGATTTGGATATTTTGTATCAACGGTAGAAGCTAACGTATCAAATCTTACATTTACGGCGTGTTGATAGTTTTTATATTGTTTTTGGTTATAAATAAAACTTGCCGTAATACCTGCAAATCCTGCATATACAATTCCCGCTTTCCAATATTTTCCGTTATATATTTGCCCAAGTCCGGGAACAATGGCCGAATAAATAGTTGCCTTTCGGGGGTTAAGGCGTTTTATGCCTGAGGTATCTGTTGGGGTTTTTTGGGCAAAAAGAGAGGTTGTTTGTAAAAGAAAATAAAGTAAGAAAAATATTAAATTTCTTTGTTTTTGCACCCTGCAAAGTTAACCTACCAAAAGGATTTTCAAAAATGGTTTGATTAAACCCTACAATTGCTTCAATATCTCTTTAAAATACTGGTGGTTTTAGATAATTATTCCTTAGTCCAATCTTCTAATTTTATTCCGTTTATTCTTTTGAAATGATTCGTATTATTGGTAGTCATTATCAATTCATGAGTAATTGAAGTTACACCAATCAATAAATCAAAGTCATCTAAGGGTGTTCCTTCTTTTCGCAGTCGGGCTTTTTCTTTGGCATATAAATCTAAGGAATGGAATATTGGAATTATTTGAACCCCACTCAAAAAATTGTCTAATGCCTTTTTGTTTTTTTCCGCTTTTTCGCTGTTTTCAACACCAAACTTAAGTTCAGCCAATGTTATTTCAGAAATGAAACAACAGTTAGATGGTATTTTATCAAACTTTGCCTATAGGTTAAATTTACCTTTCATATAGAAAATGGCAATATTTGTATCAATGAGGTATTTTTTCAAAACGACTCAATTTGTCTGGTAAATACTCTACTATTGCGTATCTCATCAATTATCTCTTCAGCAGATTTCTTGGAATCGAAGGCACCAAAAGCTTTTTTAAATGATGATTTTTTGTTTGTCAAATCTGACTTTACGGATGTCGTCAATTTTGAAATAAGGTCAAGTTTGTTATCCGGACTTAAATTATCCAATAAATCAGCGTAACCATCTACGAGTTTGGTATTAATTTCAGGGGTTTTCATAGTAAGGTCAAATGTACTAAAAAACTTTACAATTGTTTCAAAATCTCCTTAAAATGATCCCTGTTTTCAAATTCAATAACGATGCTTCCCTTTTCTCCGCCACGTGGTTTTATTTCAACCTGAGCTTTAAATTTTCGGGCTATCATGTCGCCAAAGTTTTTAAACTCGGCAAAGTGTTTTGATATTGGTAAAAGTTCATCATCATCCAATTTCATTGGCTCAATAAACAACTTTTCCTGTTTATTTTTGGGCGATCCCTGTTTGGCTAAATTTTCAACAGCACGTACCGACAATCCTTCGGTAATCACACGTTGAAATATTTCCATTTGCCATTCATGACTGTTTACATTTATTAATGCACGAGCATGACCCATTGAAATTTTGACTTCTCTTAACCCGATTTGTATTTCATCAGGAAGTTTTAATAAACGTAAATAATTATTAACCGTTGTTCTGTTTTTACCAACCCTCTCCCCCAATTCTTCTTGTTTAAGGTCACATTCTTCAAGCAGGCGTTTATATCCGATTGCAATTTCAATAGGATTAAGTTCTTCGCGTTGAATATTTTCAATAATGGCCATTTCCAGCATTTCCTGGTCGTTGGCCACGCGTATATAAGCAGGTATATCGGTTAGTCCGGCCAAAAGGGTAGCCCGTGTTCGGCGTTCGCCCGAAATTATCTGATAGCGTTCGAACCCTATTTTTCGTACCGTGATGGGTTGAATAACGCCATGAATTTTAATACTTTCAGCCAATTCATTCAGGCCTTCTTCATTAAATTCAGTCCGTGGTTGAAACGGGTTTGCTTCAATCTGACTTATTAAAATATTGGCTACAGAATTAAGGGTTCTCGGTTCAAAGGATGTAATGTCGGTATCAGCACTTTCCAGTAAAGCACTTAAACCCCTTCCTAATGCGTTTCTTTTTTTTATCGGGCTGTTCATACTAATACTTTGTCTCCCTCCTCCATTTTTGTTAACCCGTTTTTCTGCAAAATTTCACGGGCAAGGTTCAGATAATTGATACTCCCTTTACTTGCGGCATCGTGCTCAATAACTGATATCCCAAAACTCGGTGCTTCACTTAATTTAGTATTTCGTTGTATGATGGTATCAAAAACCAATTGTTGAAAATGTGTTTTCACTTCATCAACCACCTGATTGCTTAGCCGCAATCGCATGTCGTACATAGTTAATAATATTCCTTCTATTTCGAGCCTTGGATTTATGCTGCGCTGAACAATTTTAATTGTATTCAATAATTTTCCTAAACCCTCTAAGGCAAAAAATTCGCATTGAACCGGAATAATAATTGAATCGGCAGCCGTAAGTGCATTGGTTGTAATTAATCCCAATGATGGCGAACAATCTATTAAAATAAAATCGTATGCATTTTTTATTTTGGCCAAAGCCCGGCTCATTAATTTTTCACGGTTAGGCATATCCACCATTTCTATTTCAGCACCCACCAGATCAATGTTAGCGGGTAGTAGAAACAAATAAGGATTTTCAGTTTTAAGAATTAAATCGGCGGGGTTTAAATCCTGGATAATAGTTTCATACAAACCTATTTTGATATTTTTAGGATCAAAACCTATTCCTGAAGTGGAGTTTGCCTGTGGATCGGCATCTACCAAAAGAATTTTAAACTCGAGTAACGCCAGTGCCGAAGCCAGATTAATGGCGGTGGTGGTTTTTCCTACGCCACCTTTTTGGTTGGCTATACATATTATTTTTCCCATTTTGTTTT
>CAYHCM010000034.1:21174-29367 GCA_964355045.1 uncultured Chitinophaga sp.
TTTCCTACGCCACCTTTTTGGTTGGCTATACATATTATTTTTCCCATTTTGTTTTGTTTTCTAAATTGTTGTTTTGTTTTAAAAAAATTTCTCTAATAAAAAATCCCCCTAGCCCCCTTTATAAGGGGGAATGCTGTCGCACGAATATTTGATTATTGTGTATTGAGCCTTGATTATTGAACATTTCATTTCTTTAACTTTTAATTTTCTGATATGACTTTTAATTTCTATCTATCGTTGACTTTATTAAAAACATCCCCCTACCCCCTTTATAAGGGGGACGGCTGACGCACGAATATTTGAACATTGATTATTTTCAAATCTCCAAATCTTCAAATTTTCAAATCTCCAAATCTTCAAATTTTCAAATCCCCAAATCCTCAAATCTTCAAATCTCCCCCAATTTCCATCAGTTTTAGTTCTAAACCTTTATTTTTAAATTCCAGTTTAGCCGCTTCATGATCAATTTTTATAAAACCAAATGTATCGTAATGCATCCCTATTATTGTTTTACAGTTAATAAATTCTGCAGCTTTAGCAGCATCTGCGGCATCCATCGTAAAATTACTTCCAATCGGTAAAAAAGCAAAATCTAATTTAAAATCATCTGCTATCAATTTCATATCAGAGGTTAATGCTGTATCTCCCGCATAATAAAAACATGTTTCATTATTTTTAAAAACATAGCCTGCCGCGGTTCCACCATATGTGCCATCCGGCATTGAGTTAGAATGTGATGCAAATACCATTTTTACTTTTGCAAACCCAAAATCCCATTGACCCCCAATATTCATCGGATGTGTATTAGCTATTCCTTTTTTATTAAGCCAGTTATGAAGCTCCCAACTACCAATTACTTTTGCGCCGGTTTTAATTGCTAATGTTTCTAAATCAGCCACATGGTCAATATGACTATGACTTACAAAAATATAATCACACAAAATGCTGTCTAAATTTATTTCTTTTGCAAGGTCGTTGGGGGTAATAAAAGGGTCAAACAAAACCTTGACCCCCGAGGTTTCAACCAAAAAACAACTGTGTCCGAAATAAGTAACTTGTGTCATGATAAAAATGGAGGTGTTTGTATGAAGTTCAAAACTATTTTCAAACGAGCAATAGATTTTAACACCTTTCCACTACTTATTAACATTATTTTGGTGTTAATTTCTTGCAATCATAGTAATCAGGATGTTGACCCCCGTTCGGTATTTCGATACAACTCTGATAATGGAATTACTTCGCTCGACCCTGCTTTTGCCCGAACTCAGGATAATATTTGGGCGGTAAGCCAACTGTTTAACGGGCTGGTTCAATTGGATAGTGAATTATTAACAGAACCGTGTATTGCGCATAAATGGGAAGTTTCATCCGACGGACTTATTTATAAATTTTATTTAAGGACAGATGTTTTTTTCCACACGGCTAAAATTTTTAATAAAGATTTACCACGAAAAGTTACAGCATCAGATTTTGTATATTCGTTCAATCGGATAATGAATGAAGCGACCGCCTCGCCGGGTGCCTGGATTTTTAATGATAAAGTAACACATAATCCATTTAGAGCCATCAACGATTCTGTGCTCGAAATTCATTTAAAAAAGCCATTTCCACCTTTTTTAGGATTGCTCACCATGCCATATTGTTTTGCGGTTCCAAAAGAAGCAATTGAAAAATATGGGAAAGATTTTGGTCGTAATCCGGTTGGCGCCGGTCCGTTTATTTTTAGCCAATGGAACGAAGAAGTAAAACTTATTTTTTTAAAAAATCCTGATTACTTTGAACGTTGGGGCAGGGTTTACCCCTGCCCAAATTCGAGTAAGGGCAGGGGTGAACCCTGCCCCGACATTGACGCCGTAGCAATATCATTTTTAGATGATAAACAAGCCGCATTTTTAGAATTTTTGCAAGGTAACCTCGATTTTTTTAATGGATTGGAAAGCAGCTTTAAAGATGAAATTATTGAAAAAGATGGAAAGCTTAAAAAGAAATATCTTTCTAAATTTACAACCCTTGTTACTCCATTTTTAAATACCGAATACCTCGCTTTTTTGGTAGATGATTCTATGGAAAATTCAACTTCGCATCCCCTCTATGATAAAAATTTAAGATTGGCTATTCAATTTGGTATAAACAAAAAAGCAATAATGAAACATTTGCGCAATAACATTGGCATTGCGGCTGATGGTGGTTTTGTTCCCAAAGGTTTGCCCGGTTATTCACCTCAAAAAGATGAGGATTGGGGCTATAATCCTGTGAAGGCAAAAGAATATTTAGCCAAATCGGGTTGGTTAATAAATAAAAAAACTATTACTCTTTATACAACTAAGGACTATTTGGATATTTGTCTTTTTGTACAAAAAGATTTAAAGAATATAGGATTGGATGTGGCTTTGGAAGTGCAGCCGGCTTCATTTTTAAAAGAAGAAAAATCGAATAACCGGCTCAACTTTTTTCGTGGTTCATGGATTGCTGATTACCCCGATGCTGAAAATTATTTGGCATGTTTTTACAGCCCAAACTTTTCACCAAATGGGCCTAACTATACCCATTTTAAAAATAAAACGTACGACCAACTTTATGAATCTATTTTTACGCAACCAAACGATTCACTGCGAATTGAAATATATCATAAAATGGAAAATATTTTGTTAACCGAAAGTCCTGTTATTCCTTTGTATTATGACCAGTCCATCCGCTTGATAAGCCACAGAGTTAAAAATATGAAAAACACAGCGGCCAATTCTCTGGATTTGCGAAGGGTGAGGATTGAGAAAAAATAAGAATAGCTAAAAATACTTTAACTACATGAGGGAAAAAGGCATTATAAAATTCTTAAAACTGTTACCTTTAGTTATTTTATTTTTATTTTCAGTTGAAACATCCGCCCAAAAAAAGAAACCCATAGAAATTAAAATTGAAAAAAATGACACCTTAAAATTTTATAAAAAAATTAAAAAAGTAGCCTACAAACATAGGTTTACCAAGTTTGTTTTTCATGCCGTTTTTGTGGACCCGGCACCCTTAAAATATGAAAAAAAACCGCTTTCCGATAATCAGAAAAAGAAAGACCCAAACCTTAAATTTACAGGAAGTATTATTCGGAGTATTGAAATAATTGTGCTCGATCCGTTCGGATATTCAGCCAATGATACGGCATTGGCTTTAATTAACCCGCTTCAAAAATCGGCCAATAAAACCCATATAAAAACAAGCAGATGGGTAATTCGAAACCGGTTGTTATTTAAGAAAAACGAATCGGTTGAACTTTTAAAAATCAGTGAATCGGAAAGGCTTTTGCGTGAAGCTCGCTACATAAATGATGCACGTATTTTCTTATCAAATTATGAGAACAAAACAGATAGTGTAGATATTATCATCATTGTTCATGACAAATGGACGATTGATCCAAGTATTTCATTAAGTACTTCGGGAGGTTATGTTCGTTTACGCGATAAAAATTTATTGGGAATGGGGCATACGTTTGAACAAAAAATCGGATTTTATTCCGAGTCAGGCTATCGATTGAGCGGTAAATACACGTTTTCAAATATTAAGAATACCTATATATCTTCCGATGTTTTTTATTACAATTCTGAAACTACCACTCAATTAGGTGTAGCGTTTGAAAGATTATTTTTTTCACCCCTTACCAAATATGCCGGAGGAGTGTTTTTGCTTAAAACATGGGGTACCTTTAATTTTTACGATAGCCTGCAATCAAAAGCATTTACCTACAATCTTGATTATTTTAACTCTGATTTTTGGGTGGCTAAAAGTTATAAGCCGGGCACAGGAAAAAGTATAAATAGAAGGAGCAGCAGTATTATAGGGGCTTTGCGCTATGCCGATACCCGGTTTCAGTCGCGTCCATCGTTTGATATCGACACCGGCTTAACCAATTTAAACGCTTCATTATATCTTGTAAGTCTTGGTTTTTCGCTTCGCAAATATTACAAAGACCAGTATATTTATCGCTTTGGAGCCAATGAGGATATTCCTGAAGGATTGATGTTTCAGGTGATTCACGGATATTTAATAAAAGAAACTGATGTTGGGAAAAATTATACCGGAATTGAAATTTCAAGGGGCAAACATTATAAAAAATTAGGCTATCTTTCGGGTAATATTTCGTATGGTACATTTTATAAACAGGGAGAAAAAAATAACGCCACCTTTAACACAGGTTTCTTTTATTTTAGTGATTTGTCGCTTGAGCGAAAATGGTATGTCCGCCAATTTGTGAGTGGTAAATTCACAACAGGATTTAACAAGCCTTTAACTGAAAGGATAACCCTTAAATCAAACGAAATGTACGGCTTTAATAGTGGGATTTTGACGGGAACCGGCAAAATGATTTTAAATTTTGAAACCGTAGCATATGCCCCATACAATATTATTGGATTTAAGTTTGCCCCTGTAATTTTTTTGGGGTTTGGCTGGCTACAAACCGAGACGACAACATTAATGAGAAGCGAAATATATCAGGCATATTCAATTGGTGTATTGATCAGAAACGAAAGTTTATTAAACAGCAGTTTCGAGATTACCTTTGGAGCTTACCCCAACCAACCCGGCGAAAATAAGTCAGTTTATAAATTAAACCCCATCACTGGTTTTACCCTAAAAATTAAAAGCTTTGAAATTTCAAAACCATCACCGGTGGGTTATGAGTAGAGTTAAAAAATAAAAAGATATTTTTGAAGATTAAATAAAATGAGAAAATTAGCCAGTATCCAAAAAATTTTGGCCTTAGAACCAATACCGGAGGCAGATGCCATTGTAAAAGCAACCGTTTTGGGTTGGCAATTGGTAGTAAAAAAAGACGAATTTAAGGTAGGAGATTTGGCCGTTTATTGCGAAATAGACAGCTTGCTACCCGACAGGCCTGAATTTGAATTTATGAAGCCGCGTAAAATGAGAGTAAGAACAATACGGCTTCGGGGTCAAATTTCACAAGGCATTTGTTTTCCATTATCCATTTTGCCTCCTGATTTTGTGATAACAGAAGATGCCGATTGCACTGAAGTATTGGGCATCGAAAAATATGAACCTCCTATTCCCGCATGTTTAAGCGGTATAATGAAAGGCAAATTTCCTTCATTTATACCCAAAACAGATGAAACACGGGTGCAGGTGTTGCAAAAAGTATTGGATAAATACAAAGGCGAAAAATGTTATGTAACCGAAAAATTAGACGGAAGTTCGGTAACGTATTTTATTAATAATGGTGAATTTGGAGTTTGCTCACGCAATCTTGAGCTGTTGGAAGACGATGAAAACAGCTTTTGGAAAGTGGCGAGGCAAATGGATATTGAAACCAAACTGCGGATGCTGGATGGAAATTATGCCATACAAGGCGAGTTGGTAGGTGAAGGAATTCAAGGCAATAAGCTGCGATTAAGAGGCCAAACAGCACGATTTTTCAACGTTTTTGATATTAACCGTTTTGAATATTTACATTTTGAAACCTTTAATATCATCATGGAAAAATTGCAACTGCCAATGGTTCCTGTTATTTCTACCGATTATGAACTTGACAATGATATTGAAGCCATCATAAATATGGCAACCATCAAAAGTATGATTTGCCCTGATGTATGGGCTGAAGGAATTGTTATTCGTCCGTTAACAGAAATGATGGATTTGCTTTTATCAAATGAAAATTTCAATAACGGACGAGTGACTTTTAAAGCCATTAATCCTGAATTTTTATTGAAATACGGGGAGTAGTGCTTATACTGTTAGAACGTATCCCAAATTGTCGCTTAACTTGAACCACATAGGTACATAGGCATTTAAGGATTTACATATGTTATACCCTATGTGGTTTTCTATGTTACTATGTGACTATGTGGTTCAATTTTTTATTAATTTAAACATTTGAGATGCATTCAACTGTCAAGATGATATATGCATCTAAATTAATTTACAATGCAATAATATATTTTCCAATCACCTTGCATTTTTTTCATAACCATAAATATTGAATTTTCCTCCACTACGTCATGATTGTCCATCAAAAAAATACGATGGCCTTTGGAACCTAATCGAACGAAGGCAAAATCATTTGATAATTCAATTGCTTCAATGCTTAATGATATTTGTAATTTATGTGTTTTGAATAATTGTTTGAAATGGTTTTTTATTTGAATAGCACCGCTTGCTGTAGTAACACGTGATGGTATAAATATGGCATTGGTATCAAATAAAGTAGCGATAACCAGTGAATCCGAAGCATTTAATGCTGTTTCAAAATGCTTAAGAACGAGTTCGATTTTTGAATTTTGAAACAAGGAAATTGAATCCTCAATTATCGGCGCTTTGTCTTTTTTTTCAGTTATTACTTTCTTTTCTTCCTTTTTTACGTCGGTATCCTTTGTCTTTTTTGTCTGATTATCATTCTCCTTTTTTTCTTCCACAACCACTTTTGGTTTCTCTTTACCGGCACTTTTGTCAAAAGTTCGCATATAAATAACCATAGCCCATATATCTTCTTCATCCGTAATTTTCTTTTTGAACGAAGGCATATCCTTTCTTCCTTCTTTAACCTTGTAAAACATGGAGCCATCCGTTTGTTTTTGAAAATCGCTTAAGGTAAAATCTCCGCAGGAGGTTTCTAATTCTTTCGATTTAGTACCATCGCCTTTACCACCTGTTCCATGGCACGATTTGCAATGTTTTAAATAAAGAGTTTTCCCTGATTTTACACTTTCATCCGATTTTTTAACCGGGTTCTTCATTTTTTTAGCTGATTCGGGAACTACCCATTCCTTAACGTTTTGCAATACTATTGTATATGAAAATGAACTGGCAATGGCAAGAATAATGATTGCCCAAAGGGAAACGGATAAATTACTTTTAATTTTCATTTTTAAAGATATTAGAGTTAAATGTTTTATAAGAAATAGGTAATATTTGTTTTAAAAATAAAATTGGTTTATTGAATTTAAAGCCTTGCTATTGTATTATTAACTCACTTAATCAGGCTTTAATCAGATCACAAATGTAAATTCTTTTTCGGATACAGTTGTCTTTTATTGCCCAAAAATAATTTTTAGTTTAATTGAGTTGTTTTTCTT
This sequence comes from uncultured Chitinophaga sp., assembly GCA_964355045.1. Lineage (GTDB taxonomy): Bacteria > Bacteroidota > Bacteroidia > NS11-12g > UBA9320 > JABWCE01. The sequence continues at coordinate 28,254 of CAYHCM010000034.1, forward strand.
TTTTCCGGGTTGTCTTTGAATGATAGACGGCCTGAGAACTATCCGGTAATTTTTTTGAACAAAGCTGAATGTTTTCCATTGTTAACTTAATTTGTTTGCCAAAACATAAACAGGATAAATTGAAGTTTTGAGATTTGTTGTTTTTTTAGTGCCGTAGGCACAGAATATCGGTAGAAACAAGTCGTCCGCCTTTATTAAGTGCCGTAGGTACGAAATATTTTTCGCCACTAACGAGACTTGAAAAATATGAAAATTTATAACTCTCGCATTCTAATGCAAATAATCATCTTGCACACGTTTTCAACGAAAAGTCTTTTTTTTCTAACCAGAATTTAGATATTCTTTATCATTGAGTAAGCACTAATTCGAATTTCTTTAATGCATTACTCAAATCACTATTTGGTTTTTCAGGATTTGATATCGCATTAAAAAAAATCTCGCTATCTTTTTGGGATGCAATTATTTGCTCCCTTTCATTAATTATTTTATTGGCTTTTTCCTGAAGTGTAGTAATTATAAACTCAGTCAAAGTTCGATAGCCGCCAATTTGGGCTGCTTTTTCAAAATAAAGTTTCTGTTCTTTTGTTAAGCAGATATCTAATCGTGATGTATCATCTTTTACTATTTTCGTCTTCACACTCAATTTTTTTTACAATTCTACGGCATATTTCCATACAATTAAATATTTTTTTAAATTTCTTTAACCGGTAATTTATTCTGATGATGGTTTGGCTAAATTTTCGACATTTGTAATCAAACAAATTTTTAAGCACTTATAGCTTAGGAATATTTCCGAAATAACTTCGACATATTTTTTATAATATTTTTTTAAGCAAGATTTTTAAATATTCAATAAACAATGCTCAATATTCAATATTCAATGAGCTTCGCCCTATAAATTAGCCCCCGTCAGGTATTGAAAATTGAGAATTGAAATTTGAATATTGATCATTTTTCTTAAACCTTTTGTCTATGTTATTTCGAAAACTTTACTTACTTTGATTAAATAAAAAAAGTATTGCCCATAAGCAATACTTTTTTATAAAAATAGGATATTTCTAAACCAATCCCTGTGCCATCATAGCATCAGCTACTTTCACAAATCCTCCGATAT
>CAYHCM010000035.1:0-29091 GCA_964355045.1 uncultured Chitinophaga sp.
TTCCCAGCAGCAGCAAGGATGTAAAGGAACATATTCTCTATCGCAAAACCGATTTGACAAAAGATTGGAAAATACTTTTATATTTTGATTCTTCACAAAAGATGGTCATTGATACGAATGTAAAAACTGGTATAACCTACTACTATACGTTGCGGGCTATAGATAACAACAATCTTTTTTCAGGCTATGCTCATGCGGTGTATGGCAAACCGTATGATAACGGATTAAGGCCTGCCGTTCAAAATTTTTCGGGAAAAAAGGAAGAAAAAAATGTTGTTCTAAAATGGAACTACCCTGCTCTGAAAGGGAAAGAGGTTTTTTTTATAATTTATAAAAAAAATGCCAAAGGCCAGTTAATCCAATATGACAAGACTTCTGAAAAAACTTATACCGATAAAAAATCAGGAAAAGAAAATTGGTATTCTATTAAAGCTATGACTACGGATGGAGGGAAATCGAAGATGAGTGAGGTGATAAATATTAAAGTGGAATAGTTATATAACTTAAAACATTAACCCGAATGAAACTTCACAGCACCACAAAAACAAGCGATACTCCAAAAAATCCCCCTAACCCCCTTTAAAAGGGGGAATCTGGACTCCGATTAATTGCTTTCCAAATGATATGGCTAGTATTACTTATGCTGATTTATTATGCCCCGTCATGATTGAACTTGAGTATCAAATTTTATAAGGCAATTAAGTGAATACATTAACATATTATTGTAGTGTATCTATATTGATTATTTTTAAAAACCGGCCCGATGATTTCTCCTCTGCTCTCAGCCCTGCTTATTGACGATGAAAATCTTGCGATTGCTAATCTCAGCAGTATGATTGGCTCCTATTGTCCCGCATTGAACATTATAGGTTCGGCAAGCAGTGTAGCCGAAGCATCTATAAAAGTTGAAACACTGAAGCCCGATGTTATTTTTCTCGATGTCAATATGCCTAAGCAAAACGGGTTTGAACTATTAAATCAGTTAACTCATATTCCTTCGGTTGTTTTTGTAACGGCCCACGAAAAATATGCCCTCCAGGCTATGAAAGTTTGTGCGGTTGATTTTTTACTGAAACCAATATCTATTGATGAATTGAAACTGGCGCAAACAAAACTTCTCCAGATACATGCTCTAAAGCCTGAAATACGAAAAAACTATAACCAGGTTTTGCGAAATCTTTCTGCCTTAATGGATAAACCGGGTAGTATAAATAAGATTACCTTGTACGGAAACAAAGGCTATGAAATTTTTGACATTGATGAAATTTTGTATCTGTCGGGCGATGATAATTATACAACCTTTCATTTTTTAAAACACCCGGTGGTTATGGTAACCAAAACGCTTAAGGAGTATGAAGAGATTCTGGAACCCATAGGTTTTATGCGAATACATAAATCCACTCTCGTCAACCAGATTCATATCAAAAAACTTATACAGAGCGAAAGTACCGAGGTGCAAATGAGCGATGGAAAACTGTTAAATGTATCGCGACGGAGACTGCCCGAAGTATTGGAATGGATTAAACGACAAGCTATATGAAAATAAATATGGCTTTAAAAAGAATCTATATATTCCCGATTTTTCTCCTGATTAATTTAAACATTGCATTCGGACAGGAGCTATTGCACAGGCATTATACAAGCAATGACGGATTGCCAAGTTCTACTATCTTCTCAATAATCCAGGATAAGGAAGGATTTATTTGGTTTGGAACGGATGTGGGGGTTACCCGCTTTGATGGCAAAACTTTTAGGAATTTTACTTTGGCCGATGGATTATCCGACAATTTTATTTTAACAGTAAAATTAGATTCCAAAGGCAGACTATGGTTCTTAGGATTTAATGGAACTGTATCCTATTGGCTTAATGGAAAAATATACAATGCAAGCAGCGATACTTTGTTAAGAAAGATAACCTCCTCTAATTCTTTTGTGGACTTTTTTGAAGATAATAAACACCGGTTATGGTTTGCTTCACACTACGAGTATATCATCATTGACCAAAACAAAATAACCCGGATTGATAGTATTTATACACGAGTTGGTAATGTTATTAATGGTAAATCTGGGCAATTTATTCTGACTAATAAAAATGTAGAATTCAGTCAGTATATTTCTCCCGATATACGAATTTTAATACCGCATTATAAAGTAAAAAAGGAAAGTGGTTATTACCGGTTTAAGGATGGAAGTATTTTCTTTATAGCCGATGAGGGAGTCGTATGGCAAAAGGATACCGTTCAAAAATTAATAATACCTTTTCATGGAGAATTCAGTAATTCAAGGCTAAGCAGTATGGCTTTGTCAAAGGACAGTTTGTTATGGATATGTACCATGGGCAAAGGGGTTTACTGTTTTGATCTTAAAAACCCTGAAAAAACACCATTGATTTATTTAAAAAACAAAATAACGTGCAGTATAGTGATATGTAGGGAAGGAAATATTTGGATAAGTACCGTTGATGAGGGATTGTATATGATTACCTATTGGGGGAAAAAAGTAAAACTCTTTAATAAAGAGAATGGGCTTATAGACAATGGTTGTTCCGCCATTAATAAAACAAAGGATGGAAAACTTTTGATAGGACAGAATAATGGAATAATCCAATTAATAACAAATTCGAAAATTTCGGTACACAAAAGCCCGGCATGCGATATGTATTCTAAAAGGACCTATCGTATTCTAACCCTGAATGATGATATATGGATTGCCTCAGATTGCGGAGTTATTCATCAAAATACAAAGACAGGATGTAACCATTTCATAAATGGATCAGATCGTTCAGATCTTCCATTTCGCCAAATATCAAATGTTAAAGATATAACCTTAGATGATAGCAAAATTTATATAGCCACCGGCACCCAAATTTATGAATACCCTATTGTTTGTAAAATCAATTCCGGTTATTGGGCTACCAATCTCAAGGAAAAGTTTATACGATATTACAGTATCTATTGCGATGCTTCCTACCAATTGTGGTACGGGGCTTTGGATGGCTTACATTCAAAAAAGGGCACGGCTTTTTTAAATCATTCAAAAGAAGATGTTCTTCTGTCGAAACGTATTAATTCCATAGCTGAAACCGAAGATTCCGTTTTGGTTTTGGCAACGCATGGATATGGCATTCTATTTTATAAAAACAAAAAAATAATACATCGTGTAACTATCAGAGAAGGTCTTAGCAATGACATATGCCGCAAGGTGTTTATATTTAAAAATCGAATTTATGTTTCTACCCCTTCCGGGGTTTCCGTTCTGTTTTATTCAAAAGGAGAGGTGCTCTCTATTCAAAATTTAAATACCGGCAATTTTCTTCCTTCCAACGATGTAAACGATGTATTTGCCGATGATGTGGATATATCCGTTGCTACCATGGAAGGCGTTGCAGTGATTGGTAACTGGGCATTGGAAAAGATTGATCAGGGAATTCCTCCTGTGTATATTACAGAAGTCAGAGTGAATAATCGTCTTATCGCTGCCGACAGGAAAACTATTTTATCGTATAAAAACAATTCCCTGAGATTTAATTATATAGGAATTTATTTCCAGCAACCCGATGCGGTTAATTACAGATACCGGATAAAAGAAAATCAAGCCTGGCAAACCACGAACAGTACATTATTGGAATTTTCTTTTCTACCACCCGGCAAATATGTTTTTCAATTGCAGGCTCGTGTTGAGGATGGAACCTGGAGCCCGATGAAACAATTTATTTTTACCATAACACCACCATTCTGGAAAACCCTTTGGTTCTATATTTTAATTGGACTGTTACTGGGATTGTGTGTTTACCTGATTGTAAAACAACGATTGAAAACCGTAAGAAAACAGCATGAGGCTAAAGCTAAAATTGTAAAACAAATAACCGAACTGGAACAGCAGGCTTTGCAAACGATGATGAATCCGCATTTCATTTTTAATGTAATGAACTCCATTCAGCATTTTATAAATGACAATAACAAGGTAGCGGCCAACCGATACCTCACCGACTTTGCAAAACTCATCCGCATGAACCTTGATATTTCCTACAAGCGGTTTATCCCTTTGGAAGAGGAAATTGAATATCTTCAACTGTATTTGTCGTTCGAGAAACTGAGGTTTGGCGATAATCTCACGTATGAAATAAGTGTTGACCCAGATATTGATACCGATGAAACCACGGTGGCCGTTATGATGATTCAACCCTTTATTGAAAATGCGGTTTGGCATGGTATTTTACCTTTAAATTCCAAAGGACACATTTCATTACAGATTAATAAAGAGGCAAATGATTTGATAAAAATAACCATTGAGGATAATGGGGTAGGTATAAGTGAAAAATTTATTACCGGTGATGTGCAATCTTTCATCAAAGAAAGCCATGCATTAAGCATGACCCTGCAACGCTTGACTCTGTTGGGAAAATCATCCGGGCATGAGCTTTACATCCGTTACAAACATGCACACCCCGAACAGGAAAATAAAGGAACTATTGCTGTGTTGTTGCTTCCGGCTACGTTTTATTGAGAATCGGATATTTAAACTTTGAAGGAAAACAATATCAATTCAAACTCACAGAATGATTGACCAACAATGACTTTGATTATTATAACTTATTTATTTCGTCTTCTGACAATCCTGTTAACTCAATAATCTCTTTGAGTGATTTTCCTTTTTTGAGTGCTTTAGCAGCGATTTCCAGTTTTCCTTCCAGTTTTCCTTCTTCCCGTGCTGTATCCAAAGAGTTTTTTAAATCACGATAATATTTCAAACTATCCTCGTATGAACGTACCTGTTCCTGAGTAAATTTAGCTATTTCAGCAGTTTCAAATAGCTTATCAAATATCTTTTCTCTTAATTTATCCGGCATCCTGTCGAGTTTGTTTAAATTTCTAAGCACAAAAAGCCATTTATCAAATCGCGTTTCAAGTTCATCTACCGACTTATTAAACTTTGGCATTTCAAGGTAAATAAAAGTTAATTTATCGTAAAATACCTTGTTCGTATCTATATCCTTTAATTTAACATCGTACCTAAACTTATTGGGTTCGTTTTTATCCGATTCAAACACAAAATCAAGAATTGCAATGGTATAAACGGCTTTTAGTTCATAATCCCAATCTGCCCGTTTTGCCTGTTCGCGAATTGGAAACGTTGAATAATAAACTGTTCTGTCTTTAAAAAAATTTTGTTTTGTCTTCTGTAATTCAACAATAAACTTCTCGCCATTTTCATTTTCGCAGTATAAGTCAAAAATCGCCTTTCTATCAACTTCCGTTGTGCCAATGTGTTCATTTTTTAAATAGGTTAAATCCTTTATTTGGCCTTGTTCTTCTTTTAAAAGTTCATTTAAGAAATCGAGCAATAAATCCTTATTCAGTTCTTCGCCAAATAGTTTCTTGAAGCCATAATCTGTAAAAGGGTTTATATATTTTTCTACGAATTCTGCCATATTATTATTTCGCAAGCAAATATACAAAAATTAGAAAAATGTAAGCAATATCGTATTATTTTAAACATGGGATAAATTAGGAAGTATTGGAAGCCACATCTCGCCGATGGCCAAATCAAATTAAAAAATAGTTTTTGGCGCTTAGCTTGAAATTTGGAATTTGGATCTTTTCAGCCTCAACCTTTAACCTTTTCACTTTAACCTTTTACCGTTCCCTCATTCAAACCTACCGTTCCCTCTAAATAATATAAATACCTCAATAACCCTTTTACTTTTGCGGAAGGCAAAAATATTTCCCTACCAAATAAATCGTATTAACCAATGAAACCTTAAAAATGCAAATAAAACATTTGGAGCAAAAGGCATTGCAGGCCATGATGGATCCGCATTTTATTTTTAATGTTATCAACTCCATTCAGTTTTTTATTAATGACGGCGATAAAGAGGCGGCAAACCGACACCTGGCTGATTTTGCAAAGCTTATCCGGATGAGTTCAAGTTTTGCAGGCAAAAGTTCTGTGTTGTTGGAAGAGGAGATTGACTATCTTAATTTGTATTTAGCCTTCGAAAAACTGCGCTTTGGCAAAAACCTATCGAGCGAAATAATTATTGACCCGGCCATTAATTTGGGTAAAACGTCCATTGCCGCAATGATGATTCAACCCTTTTTGGAAAATGCCATCTGGCATGGAATACTGCCTCTTAATGCATCCGGAAGCGTTAGATTGACCATTAATCGAAAATCAGACACCCTTTTAATAATTACAATACAAGACGATGGGGTAGGAATTAATGAAGTTTTTATAAATGACAATCTGTTAAATAATCTTACGGTGAAGCATGGGTCGTGTATTGCCATACAACGTTTGAAATTATTAATTTCATCACCTGATTTGGAATTTTATTTAAGCTATCAGCATCTATATCCTGATAAGGCGAACAAAGGAACTATAGTGGAGTTTTTGTTGCCGGTTCTATTTAATTAATACTCTAATTTAAAAAGTCCACGTCAGTTTTGTCATTAAAATGCATCTTGGCTGTTTCAAAGTCAATCAAATTAGCATAAATGGGAGTTTACGTTAAACTGTGGGAATGAACAAAAATGTCAATCAAAGGAACAAAAAAGCCAAAGGAATGAACAAAAAAGCCAAAGGAATGAACTAAAATGTCAATGGAATGAACAAAAATGTCAATGGAATGAACTAAAAAGCCAATGGAATGAACAAATTCAGTTTCGGGAAATATTATAAAATAAATCAACTATTACCAATTCAACTATCCCCAATTACCAATCACCGATTACCCCCAATTTACCGTTCCCTCGGTCAAACATACCGTTGCCTCGGTAATGTGTTGAATATTGTTTTAATAGATTTAGTTTTCGGCCATCAAATTGGATTTTTTAATATCAAAAAAATGAAAAACAACACACGCATTTATCTTTGGGCAGCTATAGGCTTGCTCAGCGTTTCAAATTATTCTTTTGGTTCTGGTGAACCCAAAAAAGCTTCTTCTGTAAAAGCGGCACAGCTTACGCTGCAAAATCAGGGAATGCTTTTTCAGGAAAACAAAGGCCAGCTTGCCGACCCATTTGGGAAAGTGCTTTCAAACATCTTCTATTATGGCAGTGAAGGCAATGTGGCGGTTTACTGTGAAAGCACTAAACTCAGTTTTGTATTTACCAGAGTGAATATGAAGAATGAAGAAGCAACTGCAAATACTGACATTTTTTCTAAAGATTCAAAACCCGAAAACATCACTATTGATGCCTCCCGTTTGGAATTAGAGTTTTTGGGTGCCAATCAGGCCGCACAGATCATTGCCGGAGATAAGCAGGTGCTCACGTCCAATTACTTTCAGGCTCATACCGGAGTTAATGGCATTACGGGTATAAGAAGCTATAAAAAACTTACCTATAAAAACATATATCCTAATATTGATATGATGCTTAGCACTTCAGGACATGGACTCGAATATTCCTTTTTAGTGCACCCGGGAGGAAATGTTAGCGATATAAAACTGCAATGGAATGGTGCTGACGAAACAAAATCAATTGAAAATGGCGGTATCAGTTACAGCAATACTATTGGAAGTATGAATGAAAGTAAACCTATGAGTTTTGTTGAGGGGAAAGGTGTAGCAAGCAACTTTACAATGCAAGGAAATGAACGTGGATTTAACGTTGTAAGCTATGACAAAAGCAAGGACTTATTGATAGACCCAACCCTGACTTGGGCTACTTATTATGGTGGAAGTGGTAATGAAACAGGAAGGGCAGTTGCCACGGATGCCTCCGGAAATGTATATATTACGGGCCATACCACCAGCACAAGCGGAATTGCCACATCAGGTGCATTTAAGACTTCATTTGCTGGTTCAGCGGATGCATTTATTGCTAAATTCAGTAGTTCAGGGTCAAGATTATGGTGAACCTACTACGGAGGAAGTGGTTATGATTATGGATTTGGAATTAGCACCGATGCATCGGGCAATGCATATATTACAGGTCAAACAGGTAGTGGTAGTGGAATTTCTACTTCAGGTTCCTATCAAAAAGCGATGAAAGGAACATGGGACGCTTTTATTGCAAAATTTAGCAGTTCAGGAAGCCGCATTTGGGCCACCTATTATGGGGGTAGCGGGAATGAAGAAGGAAAAGGTATAAGTATAGATGCCTCAGGTAACGTTTACATAACAGGGGTTACAACCAGTACCAGTACCTTAGCCACAAGATCAGCTTACCAAACACAACCTGCAGGAGGCAATGATGCATTTTTAGCTAAATTCAACAGTTCAGGCAGCCGTACCTGGGCTACCTATTTTGGAGGAACTGGTTCTGATTGGGGTCATGGTGTAAGTACAGATGTTTCGGGAAATGTATTTATAACAGGTCAAACCTGGAGCAGCAGCGGAATAGCTTCTTCCGGAGCTTATCAAACTTCGAATGCAGGTGGCCCTGATGCTTTTGTGGCCAAATTCAGCAGTTCGGGTAGCCGCACATGGGCAACCTATTACGGAGGAAGCGGCAGTGATCCAGCCAATGGAATAAGTGCTGATGCAAATGGAAATGTATATATAACCGGCGTTACCACCAGTACCAGCGGCATTGCTTCATCCGGAGCTTACCAAACCACATTTGCGGGTGGCTCAAGCGGTCCTTACGATGTTTTTCTGGCTAAATTTGGTAGTTCAGGCAGTTTGAGTTGGGCTACATATTATGGCGGCAGTCTGGATGACTACGGATATGCAATATGCACCGATGCTGACAATGTATATATTACAGGCCTCTCTTATAGTACCAGTGGTATTGCCACTTCGAGTGCTTATCAAACAACCAACGCCGGTGGAACCCCTTATGCTTTCGATGCTTTTCTGGCACAATTCAGCAGTTCAGGTAGCCTTAGCTGGGCTACTTATTACGGTGGATATGGTCAGGATGCAGGATGGGGAGTGTGCACCGATGCAAACGGAAATGTATATATAACGGGTAATTCAAACAGCACAAGCGGCATAGCTACTTCGGGTGTCTATCAAACTTCCAATGCCGGGGGGTATGATGTTATTCTGGCCAAATTCGAGTTTGTATCCCCACCGGCACCTTCTACTACTACCGTTAAGCGAGATGACTTTGATGAATCTATAAAAATATATCCAAATCCAAACAACGGTGCGTTCAACGTGATGATTCCAAACACTGTAAATAATGCTACGATAGAAATATACAATAGCATTGGAACATTGGTTTACAAACTGGAGAGTGCAACCGAACTCAATACTTTCGACTTAAGCAAAGATGCCAATGGGTTGTACCTGATAAAAGTGATTAGCAACAATGCCGTTATTGCAATCCAAAAAATAATGAAACACTAACTTCTAATATTTAAAAAAATGAAAAACGCATTACTATTAACAAGCTTTCTTTTTACAGCCGTATTGGCAAACGCCCAAACACCGCAACTTACATGGGCAAAAAGTTTGGGTGGAACTTTATCCGATTTCGCGTCTTCTTTAAAAGTAGATGCCTCCGGCAATGTTTATACAACGGGGCAGTTTGGAGGAACAGTAGATTATAACCCGGGGGCGGGAACATATAATTTAACTTCAACAGGAGGACAAGATATATATATTTCAAAATTAGATGCCTCAGGAAATTTTGTCTGGGCTAAGAGTTTCGGAAGTATTACTAACGATGTAGGTAAATCCATCGTAGTGGATATTGCTGGTAATGTTTACACCACAGGTATTTTTCAGGGAACTGTAGATTTTGACCCGGGTGCAGGTATATCTAATTTAACTTCTGTTGGTGATGGTGATATTTTTATTTTAAAATTAGATGTCTCCGGAAATTTTGTATGGGCAAAAAGCATGGGAGGAAAATTAGGTGATGTTAGTAACTCAATTGCATTGGATGCATCAGGCAATATATACACAAGCGGTCAGTTTAGGGGCACAGTAGATTTTGATCCCGGAGCCGGAATATTCAATATAGACTCTATAGGTAGTTATGATATATTCATTTCTAAATTAAATGCCTCCGGTAATTTTGTGTGGGCAAAAAGTATAGGGGGGATTTCAGGTAGTATCATTAACGCTATGACCTCAGATGCAACCGGCAATGTTTACATAGCAGGTTATTTCTTTGAAACTCACGATTTTGACCCGGGTGCAGGAACATTTAATTTAACCTCGGCAGGTGGCGTAGATATATTTATTTCAAAAATAAATGCTTCCGGGGATTTTGTATGGGCAAAAGGTATGGGGGGAACTACAGGTGACCAGGCAATATCAATAATAGCAGATGCAACCGGCAATGTTTACACCACCGGTTCTTTTCAGGGAACTGCAGATTTTGACCCGGGTGCAGGAACATTCAATTTAACTTCCGCCGATAGTAAGGTTGATATATTCATTTCAAAATTAGATGCCTCAGGGAATTTTGTTTGGGCCAAAAGTATGGGAGGGTTAAGCTACGATATTGGACAATCCATAGCGGTTGATGCATCGGGTAATGTTTACACTACCGGTCCTTATGGTGGAACGGTAGATTTTGACCCGGGTGCAGGTATTTTCAATTTAACACCTCTTTCATCAGGTACCGTTTCTGACTTTTTTATTTCAAAATTAGATGCTTCAGGAAATTTTGTTTGGGCAACAAGTATAGGGGGTACATTATCAGATAAAGCAAACTCCATCTTTGTTGATGGCTCAGGTAATGTTTACGCTACGGGTTATTATAATGGAATAGTAGATTTTGATCCGGGTGCAGGAACACTTAATTTAACTTCTGCAGGAAGTAGCGATATGTTTGTACTTAAAATGAACCAAAAGACCGGCGGGATAAGTGAAAATGCCAATATTAACGACATTGCCATTTACCCTAATCCAAACAATGGTGCGTTCAACGTGTTGATTCCAAACGCTGTAAATAATGCTACTATAGTAATATACAACTGCATTGGAACATTGGTTTACAAACTCGAAAGCACATCTGAACTCAATACTATTGATTTAAACAAAGAAGCCAATGGGTTGTACCTGATAAAAGTGATAAGCAACAACACCCTTATTGCTTCGCAAAAAATAATGAAACACTAACTTCTAATATTTAAAAAAATGAAAAAATTATTACTATCATCATTCTGCCTTGCAGCATCTGTATTAGCAAATGCCCAAACACCAAACTTAAAATGGGCAAAAAGTATGGGGGGAACTTTGGCTGATGGCGGATATGCCATTGCAATTGACGCATCGGGAAATGTTTATACCACCGGCCCATTTTATGGAACTGTTGATTTTGACCCTGGTGCGGGTACATTTAATTTAATCTCGGCCGGTCAAAATGATATTTTTATTTCAAAATTAGATGCTTCAGGAAATTTTGTATGGGCAAAAGGGATGGGAGGTAACACGTATGATGCAGGTCGCTCCATTGCTGTCGATGCTTCGGGTAATGTATATACTGCCGGTCAGTTTGGTGAAACCGTCGATTTTGACCCGGGAGCAGGTACATTCAATTTAACCTCGGCTGGAGTGAATGATATATTTGTTTTAAAATTAGATGCTTCGGGCAATTTTGCCTGGGCCAAACAATTTGGAGGAACATTACAAGAAATTCCATGGTCATTGACGTTAGATGTATCAGGCAATATATACACTACGGGTTCTTTTGAGGGAACTGCCGATTTTGATCCGGGTGCTGGAATCAATAATTTGACGTCAGTAGGTAAATATGATATTTTCATTTCAAAATTAAATTCATCCGGTAATTTTGTTTGGGTTAAAGGAATAGGTGGTACTGAAATTGATCAAGGATATTCGATTAAGACAGATGCATCTGCCAATGTTTACTCTATCGGAAATTTTAAAGGATTCACTGATTTCGATCCCGGTTCAGGTTCTTTTAATCTCACTGCATCAAGAGATGACACGTACATTTTAAAATTAGATGCCACCGGCAATTTTGTTTGGGCAAAGCAAATGCGGGCATCTTATAGTATTACAGGATTTTCTCTCGCATTAGATGCATCGGCAAATGTTTATACAACAGGTCAGTTTCAGGATACGGTAGATTTTGACCCGGGTACAGGGAAAGTTAACTTGATTTCTGCAGGAAGTAATGATATTTTCATTTCTAAACTGGATGCTTCCGGTAACTTTAAATGGGCCAAACAAATTGGAGGAAAGGATATTGATGCAGGTTACTCTATTACACTTGATGCATTAGGTAATATCTTTAGTACAGGCTCGTTTCAGGGAACGGTTGATTTTGACCCTAACGTATCTGTATTAAACTTAATAACCAACGCAGGTTCACTTGAAATGTATATTTTAAAATTAGATGCTTCAGGAAATATGGTTTGGGCAAAAAGCATGGGTTTCAGCGGGGCAAAGTGCTCAATTGTTCCCGATGCATCCGGCAATTTTTACACCACCGGTTCATTTACCGGAACCGTTGATTGTGACCTTACTGCTGGTGTATCAAGCATAACCTCCGCAGGAGGTACTGATGTTTTTGTAATAAAAATGAACCAAACGACGGGAGGAATAATGGGAAATGCTAAGGCAAACAACCTTTCCATCTATCCCAATCCAAATACTGGTGCATTTGTAATCCAAGCAAAAACAAATGGTTTTTATACCCTTGTAAACCAATTGGGACAAACCATTCAATCATTCGAAACCAATGCTGCAGATAATTACACGGTAAATTTTTCACAACTGAGCCCGGGTATTTATTATGTAATTGGCAAAAACGATAATGCCCTCATTCGGCAAAAAATAATAATTACCAAATAGATTTTAACTAACCTTATGCTTTAAAAATGCCATTCATTTTCGGGTGGTATTTTTTTTTATACAAAATGAATTTCTCCTAAAACCAACCGATTACCAATTACCAATCACCGTTTACCGTTTACCGTTTACTAATCACCGATTACCAATTACCATTTACCATTCACCATTTACCATTCACCAAAAAATACCGTTCCCTCGGTCAAACATACCGTTGCCTCGGTATTTCATTACCAAACAGTTTATAAGATTTAGCTTTCCACCATTAAAACGGACCATTATTATAAGAAAAATGAAAAACAAACTATTCTCATCGCAGCGCCTATTGAGCAAATTTTTTTCAGTCTTGATATTAATAACTTGCATGACCTGCCAATTAAAAGCACAAGGTACCTGGACTTCAGGTTCAGTTACCGGTTATACAGGAGCTTATGGTGCAGGCTCGGCACTAATTGGAAATAAGATTTATGTATTTGGAGGAGGAGTTCTCAACGGCACACAATCGGTTGTAACAAAGTCAATGTTTATTTATGATGTTGGAACAGACACCTGGACCAAACCAACTACCTCCGGTAATTTTACAGCCCGGAAACGATTTGTTTCTGCTTATGTAAATGGTAAAATTTATGCCATTTGGGGCGATACAAGTTCTACGACATCGGTTATATCAACCGCCATTGAAGTTTTTGATCCCATTTCCCTTACCTGGACCAAGGTGAATGCAACCGGCACCGCCACTCCGAGAAGAAGTTCGGCTTCGGTGGTTTATAATGGTAAAATATACGTTATTGGAGGAACGGATGGAACTACTAATTTTAATTTGGTAGATGTTTTCGATCCGGCCTCGAACACCTGGAGTAACCTGGTTACCACCGGTACTTTTACAGGTAGATGGGGTCTTTCTGCCTGCCTTTACAATGGTAAAATTTATACTTTTGGTGGTGGAACCTATTCCGGTTCAGTAACTACGCCTTTGGACCTTGTCGAAATTCTTGATCCGGTTACCAATGTATGGTCTACACCCACCAAAAGTGGAACTTTTGTTGCTCGTCACGGTCTAGAAACAGCATTATTGGGTAATAAAATTTATACCATTGGTGGATCAAACTATACCGGAACAACAGGTTTCGTAGTAAATGCTTTTGAAATTTTTGACCCGGCAACAAATTCTTTTACAACCCCTGTAACAACTGGTACTTTTTCTAAACATAATTATCCGGCAGTCAAAGTTGTTAATAATAAAATTTATGTTTTAGGAGGTTCAACAGGTTATGTTAGCAGCTATGATGTGAATGAAATTTATAACCCTTCATCAACTGGCATCAATAATGAAGTCAATTCAGAATCCGGAATTCAAATATTCCCTAATCCAACTCAAGGAATGTTGAATGTTGAATGTTCAATGGTAAATAGTAAAGTAATCACAATCCAGATTATAAATTCAATGGGGCAAATAGTACTGGAAGAAAACACAATTCAACATTCACTCCCGATAGCTATCGGGATCACCGTTCAACATTTGCCTGATGGTTTATATCTCGTAAAAGCAATGAGTGATAACACTCTTATTTCAACACAAAAAATAATTAAAAATTAAATTCTAAAAAATAAAAACATGAAAAAACTAGTACTATTAACATGCTGCCTTGCTGCAGCCGTATTGGCAACTGCTCAGATGCCAAAACTTACCTGGGCAAAAAGTATTGGGGGATCTTCATATTATAGGGGGGCCTCCATTAAGGTAGATGCATCGGGTAATGTTTACACAACGGGTAATTTTACCGGAACAGCCGATTTTGATCCAGGACCGGGAACATTTAATTTAACTGCTGCTACTGCTGGTGGTGATATATTCATCTCAAAATTAGATGCCTCCGGAAATTTTGTATGGGCAAAAAGTATAGGAAGCATTGGAAATGATGTTGGGAGTTCCATTTTGGTAGATGCCTCGGGCAATGTTTACATTACTGGTTATTTCGCTGGTTTTGCCGGAGGAACAGCAGCAGCCGATTTTGACCCCGGTTCAGGAACATTTAATTTAACCTCAGCCGGAGATGCGGATATATTCATTTTAAAATTAAATGCCTCCGGAAATTTTGTGTGGGCAAAAAGTATGGGGGGAACTTCATATGATTATGCGAGTTCCATTGCGGTAGATGCCTCGGGCAACGTTTACACTACTGGTGCATTCGAGGGAACAGCGGATTTTGACCCTGGTACAGGAATAAATAATTTAACTTCTCCCGGTTATGGTGATATATTCATTTCAAAATTGGATGCGTCCGGAAATTTTGTGTGGGCAAAAAGTTTGGAGGGCAGCACATTATATGATGCTGGAACCTCCATCGTGTTAGATGCATCAGGTAATGTTTACACCACGGGTTATTTTGGTGGAACAATTGATTTTGACCCGGGTACAGGAACAAATAATTTAACCTCTGCCTCTGCCGATCTTTATGATATATTCATATTGAAATTAAATGTCTCCGGAAATTTTGTGTGGGCAAAAAGTTTGGGAGGAACTTTACCTGATAATGGGTTCTCCATTGCGTTAGATGCCTCGGGCAATGTTTATACTACTGGTTCGTACCAGGGAACAGCAGATTTTGATCCGGGTGCAGCGACATCGAATTTAACCTCTGCCGGTGGTAATGATATATTCATCTCAAAGTTAGATGCCACCGGAAATTTTGTGTGGGCAAAAAGTTTGGGGGGTACAACATCGGATCTTGCCAGGACTTTAGCATTAGATGTATCAGGCAATGTTTACACTACAGGTAATTTTACCGGAACAGTAGATTTTGACCCCGGGACCGGAACTTCGAATTTAACTTCAGTTGGTAATGATGATATCTTCATTTCAAAATTAGATGCTTCCGGGAAGTTTGTATGGGCAAAAAGTATGGGAGGAAATAAACTTGATCAAGGGCATTCCCTAGCGGTAGATGCGTCGAACAATTTTTACATTACTGGCACGTTTTCTGGCACAGCAGATTTTGATCCAGGATCAGGAACATTTAATTTATCCACTACCGTTTCTCAAGGTTCTTTTGTGGTTAAAATGAGCCAAACAGCGGCTGGAATAAAAGAAAATCCTATAACAAACACCATCACAATTTATCCTAATCCAACTAATGGAATCTTAAATGTTGAATGTTCAATGGTAAATAATAAGGAAATTACAATCCAGTTTCTGAATTCAATGGGGCAAATAGTATTGGAAGAAAACCAACTTCAACATTCACAGTTCAACATTCAACATTTACCCGAAGGTTTATATCTGGTAAAAGTATTGAACAACAACACCCTTATTGCAACACAAAAAATAATTAAAAATTAACTTTTAATAAATAAAAAAATGAAAAAATTATTATTATTAACAAGCTGCCTTGTAGCAGCAGCAATGGCAAGTGCCCAAGCACCAACATTTAAATGGGCCAAAAAAATTGGAGGAACTACAAATGATTATGGGCAATCCATAAAGGTAGATGCATCCGGTAATGTTTACACTTCCGGGTTGTTTCAGGGCACCGTCGATTTTGACCCTGGTACAGGAACATCCAATTTGACCTCCGCGGGTAGTACAGATGTATTCATTTCAAAATTAAATGCCTCCGGAAATTTTGTATGGGCAAAAAGAATGGGGGGGACATTAAACGATTATGGTGCATCTATTATTGATGCATCGGGCAATGTTTACACTTCCGGTTGGTTTCAGGGAACTGCTGATTTTGATCCGGGTGCTTCAACCTATAATTTAACTTCTGCCGGTGATTCTGATATTTTCATTTCAAAATTAGATGACTCAGGAAATTTTGTATGGGCAAAAAGAATCGGTGGAACCTCCGCTGATGGAGCCTGGATGCTTGCATTAGATGCATCGGGAAATATTTATACCACCGGCCGTTTTCAGGGAACCGTTGATTTTGATCCGGGTGCAGGTACCTCCAATTTAACATCTTCGGGTAATAGGGATATTTTCGTTTTGAATTTAGATAACTCAGGAAATTTTGTATGGGCAAAAAGTATGGGAGGAACATCAAACGACCTTGGGAAACGCATTGCAGTGGATGCATCAGGAAATGTATACACTACAGGTGTTTTTCTAGGTACAGCCGATTTTGATCCCGATCCATCGGTTACTTATAATTTAACTTCAGCCGGTGGTTATGATATCTTCGTTTCAAAATTAGATGCATCCGGAAATTTGGTTTGGGCTAATAGGATGGGTGGAACTGCCGACGATGCTTCACAGGGTTTTGTTTTAGAAACATCGGGCAATGTATACACTACCGGGGCCTTTAGTGGAACAGCCGATTTTGACCCAGGTTCAGGTACCTATAATTTAACCGCTGCCAGCCTTTGGGATGCATTTATTTCAAAATTAGATGCTTCAGGAAATTTTGTTTGGGCAAAAAGGATGGGGGGAAGTTGTTATGAATGGGGATGGTCTATTGCATTAGATGGCTCAGGTAATGTTTACTCTACCGGTGAATTTGCTTGTACCGGAGATTTTAACCCCGGCACTGCAACATATAATTTAACCCCTGCCGGAAATGAAGATATATATATATCAAAATTGGATGCATCAGGAAATTTTGTTTGGGCACAAAATATCGGAGGAAGATCTGCTGTTAGCATTG
Source organism: uncultured Chitinophaga sp. (assembly GCA_964355045.1). Classification (GTDB taxonomy): domain Bacteria; phylum Bacteroidota; class Bacteroidia; order NS11-12g; family UBA9320; genus JABWCE01. Next base: position 17,368 of record CAYHCM010000035.1, read on the forward strand.
GTCGCTCAATTGCTTTAGATGCATACGGCAATATTTACATTACGGGTGTTTTTGCGGGAACCGTTGATTTCGATTTTGGTAAAAGTAAATTTAACTTAAGTTCTACAAATGCATATTCTGATGTTTTTATACTCAAATTGAGCCAGGCATCAGGTTTTATGGTGGCATCAACTGACCATAACGAAAATTCACTGACAAGTAACCTTAGTATTTATCCCAATCCAAACACTGGTGCCTTTGTAATCAAAGCAAAAACAGATGGAGTTTATACCATTGTAAACCAATTGGGGCAAACGATTCAAACGGTAGAAACCAATTCTAACAATAATTACTCAGTAAATATTTCAGAGTTAAGCACTGGTGTTTATTTTATAATTGGCCGGAATGAAGATGCACTAATCAGACAGAGAATTATTGTAACAAAATAAAGATTAATTTACCTGATGATGTAAAAATGCCACTCAGATTTGGGTGGCATTTTTTTATGCTGTATATGTTCGGCCATAATCCTGGTGGCAGCGAGCAACACTATTTTTTACAAAGTAGATAAGAGCGGCTATAAATTAAAAAAGTGTGGCAAACGTTGTAAAGTTAATGGCCAAAATGAATTTCCTTTTTTAACAATTCATAAAATCCTTCCGATTTGCAAAACCTTTTCTTTTTTATTTAAGTCAGAAACCGCATCAATAATTAAATGTCACCCTCACATCAACTCCCCGACCTTTAAAAACACATCCACCACTTCCAACGAATATTCATTTTGGATAATGTCCTCATTGTCAATTTTCTTCTTCAACTGTTTAAGCATTTCTTGCGATTCTATCATTCTATCATTATAATCATTAACCTTTGATTTATAAATAAGTTGGCCATTCGAAAAATTATAAAGAAGTGTTTTTTTATTTACCATACAACATAGAAATTTCCGATCTAACTGCCAAACTTGAAATATTATTATCGAGTTTAAATGATATATTTAGTTCAGGTTTTGCAATCAATTGTTTATTTTTGCCTTCAGCATAAAGTAACGTGAACATTATTGCATTTCGCACCTTAAGGGAATTTTATGAGAAACACCATGATTGCGAAACCGCTTTAAAAGTATGGTATAAGAAAGCAGTAAATGCCAACTGGAAAACACCTAATGAAGTAAAAATGGATTACCCAAACGCAAGCATTATCGCCGACAACCGAGTGGTTTTTAATATCAGGGGGAATGCTTACCGATTGGTCGTTAAGTTCAATTACAAATATGGCTGGGCGTGGGTGAGGTTTATAGGTACACATGTTGAATATGACAAAATTGATTCAGAGAAAATTTAAATAAATAAAATGACTCCTATAAAAAACGAAACTCAATATACAAATGCACTCAATAAACTTGAAAAAGTTTTTGATGCGTTACCCGGTACACCTGAAGGTGATATGGCCTACATGCTAGTTCTTTTGATTGAAGATTACGAGAAAAAGCATTTTCCCATAGATTCACCCGACCCGATAGATGCCATTAAATACATGATGGAAGAAAAGGATTTGAGCAAAAAAGATATTGTTCAATATTTGGGAAGTAAAAGTTTGGTCACTCAGGTTTTAAATGGACAGAAAAATCTTTCGCTAAGGATGATAAAAGCTCTGCACAATGGATTGGGCTTGCCGTATGATGTATTAATTGCTTAGTAATATTTCCGAAATAACTTCAACCTATTTTTTAGTATATTTTAGTCAGAAATATTTTTTTAATATTCAATAAACAATGCTCAAAATTCAATATTAAATGGGCTTCGCACTATAAGTTAGCGTCCGTCAGGTATTGAAAATTGAGTATTGAAATTTGAATATTGATCATTTTTCATAGGCCTTTTGTCTAAGTTATTTTGAAAACTTTACTTAATCTCTTTTCCCCAATAATTTATTTTTAGAAACCACAACTTTAAGCACCCTTTCATATCAACTGACCTATCTTTATAAAAGCATCTACCACCTCAAGCGAATATGCATTTTGTATTAGGTCTTCATTGGCAATAAACGTATTTATTATCATTTTTTTTGTACCTGTCATTTGTTGAAATGATGTTTTGCGTTTCTTTATTTCATCGGCATATTGCTTTGTTATTTCAAAATTACTTTCATAAAATTTACATTCACAGATATTGATAGCTGCATCCTTGCGGTCAATGATTAAATCAATCTGAAACCCTTCATCGTTGGGTGTTCCTTGTTTTGTAAAACTTGATATTTCGGTATATACATTCCGTATTCCCAAGGCATTTTTTATTTCTTCTACATGTTTCATACACAGGGTTTCAAAGGCAAATCCTTTCCAAATTTTATAATTCTGCGAATTGGAAATAATTGGCCAAACAGAGCTATCCTTCTTTTCATTCCCTTTCATAAAACGATGATAAAAAACCGAAAATTCATCTACTAAACGATATACCGTTCCTCTTTTTTTCTTCCCAAATGGAATGGTTTCGGCCACAAAACCAGTAATTATTAAATCGCTTATTGCTCTGGTATATGGCCCTCCTGCCTGAACTTTTGATTTTTTCAATAAATCTTCCCGTGATAATCCTGTATGGGCTGTAGCTAAGGCTGCTACAATGGCCTCGTGATTTTCCCAATAACTAAACAAGGCTTTGTATAAATTGTTGTATTCGTTTTTCAGGATTCCTGTTTCCGAAAAACACAGACGTTCTATGGCCTTTGTCGGGCTTTCGCCTTTATTAATTTGTTCCAGATAATAAGGCAATCCGCCAAGTACCATATAAATTTCAGCAATACCTGTATCAGTAAAATTTATATTTTTTGATTCTAAAAAAAGTTTTGTTTCGGCCATGGTAAAAGGTTTAAGGTGCAACGGCAAATTAACTCTGTTATGAAATCCACCTTTGTCGTTAATAATATTTTGGGTAATCCATGAAGTGGCCGAACCGCAAATTACCAATATGAAATGTTTTTCCTGCGATAAATAATCGTTCCACAAATGGGCAAGTAATTGCATAAATCCGGATTTCGCACTGGCAATCCAGGGCAACTCATCTATAAAAATTACCTGCTTTTTGTTTTTGGGCAAACCTATTAAATATTGTTTAAGTAAAATAAAAACCTCTTGCCAATTAGTTACTTTCCCAATTACTTGCTTATTGGTGTTATATTCTGCTATTTTTTGGCTAAAATTAGTAATTTGTGTTTTCGAATCGGCATTTTGAATTCCTGTAATCGAAAAACATATATTTTTTTCGTAAACCTGTCGAATTAAATACGTTTTACCAACCCTCCGTCTGCCTGTTACCGCTGCAAAAGTTGAGTGGTTTTTTTCTAATGCTTTTCGCATTATTTCTATTTGTGCCAATCTTCCGGTCATTTTATAATTGTATTTATGTCGCAAATATATGGACTTAAATACAGATATAAAAATTTATACTTGTATTTATCTGTATATGTTTTACAGATAAGTACAAATATAAATAATCTAATTACTAATAAAATCAACAAACATCTGAAAAATAATAGCGAATTTTAATTGAAAATAAATTATATATCTACCACCACAAAAACTCTCCCGGAACCACCCCTGCCTTATACGATTTTATAAAAACCCCCTTTGGGGAATAAACCACAACTTTGCCACGACTTACATAATCCAAGGCATCGGCTACAAACAGATTTCCGGTAGAAGTTTGAATGGTGAGGCCATAAAAGGAAGAACCTGAAGGTTGAGTAATAAATGGGGTAGAAGGAAGTACATTCGTGGTTTTAGGAAAACCAAATATTCCCTGAAATACAAAATACAGGCTGTCATTGGCCGGGTTTTGTTTAAGTATTACCGGGTTAAAATCCGGTTTGTCAAACAGCCATTGTTTTTCAATTTTTAAGGTAGTGGGATTAATGCAAAAAAGTCCGCCTGTTTTACTTTTTAAAATATCACCCGAACAAAGCAACCAAATTTTTCCATCCTTATCAGATAAAATACTGGAACCACCATAAGCCACAGCAATACTATCTGTGAGTATGTCGGTAGCCGGGTTTATAACATATAAAAAATCGCTGTTGTGGTTGGTTACCCAAACTTTATTTTGAAATAAAATGAGTTCTTCTGTCCAGCCTTTGCATTTTATTTCTCCGGTTTTGGTGTAGGTGTTGGCATCAAGAATGCTGATAGTATTTGCGTACAAGTCGGTAACATACACCTTACCGGGCTGCACCTCCATGGCATAGCGGGGCGATTTCAGATTTTTGATAGTGGCTATAGTTTTGGAAGTTTCCGGGTTTATAACTTCTGTTTTTCCTGAATTATTTACCACCAGCCAGGCATTATTATTTATCAGGGTCATACTTTGAAAAATATCTCCCAAAGGCCTGTTGTTATTGGGTTTAAAAATATCTTCTTCGGTGTTTAAACTATCATTTTCAAGATTAATATAATACAGAGAAGCATTGCCCATTCCAAATGTTCCTTCATTAACCACGAACAAACCTTTGCCCTTGGTAATTGGAGGTGGCGGGGCTTTTGGCGGCTCTTCCTTACATTTAGAAAAGAAAAACACGGAGACACAGAGAACACAGAGTTTCACGGAGGTAAAAGTACTCAGTTTTGATTTTATCAACCCCTTGAAAAAACAAAGTTTCGAAAACAGACTCTGTGTTTCTCCATGTTCTCCGTGTCTCCGTGTTAACCCTGCACTCATAATTTGATTCCTTTGTAAATATGTTGAACCGAGGAACCCGATAAATGAATAAAAAATAATCCGGAGGGTAACTCACTGTTTTCAATGGTTTCGATAGATTTGGTTAAATAAATTTGCCTATACAAATGGCCAACCATATCATAAACTTTTATCTCAGAAATTAAATTTTCAAAATTATCAATTACTAATTTTTGATTTTCCTTAATAGGATTAGGGCCTTTAATAAATTTATTAAACTCCATATTTGAAATTCCTAAGGTTGGATATTCATGAATAACTCCAATGGCATCCAAATCGAAACCTCCTGAAATAAAAGGCGTAGGCCATGGGTCGTTTATTTTTCGAAACGCTGTATCATAACCTGCAAAGGCAGGATTTAAACTCCCCACTACATCCAGAATTTTTATAAATCTGATATTATTTTTATCTAAATCCCTATACTCAGGAATGTCGCTCATATCAAATGGGGTGCCATATCCTGAGCGGTATTTTCCGGCAAGATTATTTATATTTTCGGGTTCGGTATAGCCAAATGCACCGGTTTGTTTTGAGGTGTCGCTTAATGAATGACATGGAAACCTGAAATAGCGCCATCCATCGGAACTGATTTCTACAAAAGCCAATTCCAGATATCGGTCGTCAAACGTATTTTCAAAAACCGCAAAATCCCAGCCATCGCCATTTATCAAGGGTTTTTCAAACCGGCAAATGGCAATGCCGCTATCTCCCAAACTTACCACTCCGTTTTCTCCGGCTTTACCAATGGCTGAAATGCTATCGCCAACGGTTGTAAATCCTGAATCTTTTTGGGTAATGTTTTTCCAACCCCTATAAATTTTACATTGTTTGGCCCAATTTATAAAAATGGATGAATCTTTATAAAGCGCTGTACTTCCGGGCTTCCCGGCTGCAGGGGCATATTGAGAAAATCCTGAAAAGCAGAATACAGACAAAAAGTAAGATAGAATTAGGTATTTCATTTTTTCATTTTTATTTTTTGCCACCAAAACACTAAAACTCAAAAAACTTGCACAAAACCATTTCGTGGAATTTGGTGCTTTGGTGTTTTAGTGGCGTATTTTATTTTTAATCAATTTAATCAACTTTGAAGCTCACCCCCATTTCAAAATTTATCCCCGGCATGGGCCGCCAAGCTATGGCCTCATACCTTTTATCTAAAATATTATTTACCCTTAAAAACACATTGCAACTCGTTTTTTCGAATTTTAAATTTTGGTTTAAAGCCAAATTTAACAATGTATAACCCGGTATGGAATCCATATTATCTGAGGTTATATACCGTTTACCAACCCATATTCCCTGAATCATAAAAACCGTATTTTTATAACCCAAAATTAAGAACCCTGATGATTTAAAATAGGGGATATAAATCAATTGCTTCAAGTAATTTTTGTTTTTAGAATCCCTGTTTTCCGAAATGGTATAGTCAAAATTGAAGCCTGTTTTGCAATAAAACTTTTTTGAAATTCTAATTTTCAAGGTATTTCTCAATTCCAATCCACGGCTGTTTACATTTCCAATATTTACCGGCGACCAAATGACTACTGTTAAAGGTTGCCACTGAATCCAATTATTAATAAGCCGGCTGAATCCTGTTAGCGAGCTTGTAAAATCCAATCGTATTGTTTTTTTATGAAACTCCGTAGTAAGTTCAAAAGCCCATCCCGATTCGGGTTTTAGTTTTGGGTTTCCACCCGGAAACCAATGCAAATCATTTAAGGTTGGTATTCTGTAAACCCTTGAAGTTTGTCCATAAACATCCCAATTATTATGAAGGTTGGTTTTAAAACCTACGGAAGGGATAAAAGGCAAAAATTTTCCATCCACCATTTCCTGTCTTATGCCTCCTGAAATGCGGGTTCTGATAGATGGAAATTGGTGAAAATGGCTGGCCCAAATCGCAATTTGATTTCTTTGGGATTGGTTATAATTGGAGGTTTCTAAAATTAAAACATTGGCCACACGGGCTTTGGCAAAGGTTTGAACCAAGCCTGTACTTGTCCCGGAGTTTTTAAATAATTTAAATCTCAACTCCGCATCGTTGGTTATAAAATAAGATTTTGAAATGGAATTAATATCCATCTCCGCTTCGTTGTATCGCAAATAATCCTTTTGCAAAACGGACCGAAATTTTAAATTAAATTTTTTAAACGCTTTGTCCCATTGAAACATGGTTTTATGAATATTATCAAACTGAATGGCCGTGGTACTTTGCATAAAAAGGGTTGGTGGAATTTGGCGTTCAGCGAAATTTCCCCAATAGCTGATTTTAAAAGTTTCGGCTTTTGAAGATTGATATCCAGTTTCGTGCAATACCGAAAAGGTTTTACATTCAGCATTGGTCAGGTTTTGTTTTGGATTTCCTACCTCGGCCGGGTTATTAAAAGGATAATTATTTTTCGTTTTTGAATAAAATATTTTGGTGGCATGGCTCCATTTATTATGGGTAAAATAAATTTTTAAACCTCCGCTTAACATTCCAAAACTTCCAACAGTTTGCATGGCCTCAGCCGAAAATCCTTTTTGTTTTAATAACGCATTATTCAAATTTATACCTCCGCTAATGGCTCCACTGCCTTGCAAACTTCCGGCCAATCCGGGTAGAACAGAAATACCGTCAAATAAATAGGAAGGAACCAAATTTAAATCTGTCAGCCCATTCACGGGACTGTTGATGGACATTCCATTCCAGGTTAAGGCAGTTTGTTGCGAATTTCCTCCCCGTATGGATGATGTTGCCAAAATTCCGGGACCATAGCTTCGGATAACCAATCCGCTTGATGCTTCGAGCAAAGCGGCTATTGGCGAAGATTTATAAAATTGGTGCAAAAGACTATCGGGTTTGTCGGTTCGGCTGCCGATGTTATAGAGTTGAACCCGTTCGGAGGCAATGGTAATTTCTTTCAAATCCTTTTTCCATACCGAGTCTTTTTGCGCAAATACAGGCAAAACAAGGGAGGAAAAAAAAAATATTATTAAATACCGTTTCATATTACTGCTGCCTTTATTCCCGAAGACATCCCGATAGCTATCGGGATTTTAAATACTAAAAAAAAACGGCAGGTTTTCTGACTCATTCCTTGGTTTGCAGCCTTCCCGTCTCGATTAATCGTAACAGTGGCTAAAAAGGTTTGCAAACCCTTGTGGCGGAATATACAGCAGCGGGCACTGTCCCCGGATTATTACGGGATTCCCTTACACCGGTTTTTCTGATGGCGAAAGTAAGGGAAATTTGGGAGAATATTATAGAGGAAATAATAAGGGTTAATTTCAAAATGCTGAAACTAAATATTTATTAGGCCAAAGCCATTTTTTATCTGTTCACAGTTCAATAAATTGAACTGCAATGGATAATTTGCTCAATGAATAAATTTTTTCAGTTCAATAAATTGAACTGCAATGGATAATTAGCTGCCCTTAATTATAAATAGCCAACTATCCATTGCCGTTGTGCTTTAGCCAACGGAAGAAAAAAAAATCTCCTTTTACTCAAAGAAAAATACCTTTCACAAAATCACATATTATTTTTATCAATCTTTACGTTATTATTGACATTGGTTATCTTTATGCAAAAAATTCTCAATTTTTCAATTTTCATTTTTTTCGTTTCAGTTTCATTTGCCCAAACCCGCACCACTGTTTATCAAGGCCGAATAGTGAAAATTTTTCCATACCGGATACAGGTAGATGTCAATAATATGAATGGCTCACGTAAAGTTTATTATGGGTGTGGCGGTGATAATTTTTCTTATTTTTTCAAAGAAACCAAGTTTGATGATTATGCCGTACCCTATTGCCCCGATAAACTTGCGGATGGTGAATATATTATTTATTACAAACCCGAAATAGATATGAAGGATTATGAAAAATCAATGGCTCGATTTGCCAAAGGCGATACTTTGTTTGTTGCTATTAATTTTTTTATAAAAAATGGAGTTAAAGACGGGCCTGTATATTTTTATGATATTTTCAATCCTAAAAAACCGGTTGTTACAGGCAATTATGCCGGCGATGCCAAAAACGGATTGTGGAAATTGGCCAATGATGACGGCAAAATTTCCACAGAATTTAAAGCCGGAAAATGGGATGGAAAAACTGTGATTGAATATAAAAGGTATAAAAAAAGCCATTTAATTACAAAACATTTTAAAGCTGGAATAAAACAAGGAGTAGAAGAACGATATGAAAATAAAAAGCTTATTGAAAGTATATCTTATAAAAATGGAGATACCTATGGCCCTTATTCTGAATTATTACCCGATTATTTAATCAAAGGATTTCATTTGGGAAATTATACCGATTCCATTATTTCTGTTTATGAAAAGAACAAATTGGTTCATTTAACCTTTAATTCACCAACGTCATTAATAGCTACCGATACAAGCGAAAAAGAATGGATGGTTCACATTAGTCAGTTTTTGATTGGAAATTTACCTTCAAACAGAAATATTTATAAGTCTGTTTATGACAAATTTTATACCAATACGTATTCAATTAGCAAGGCCGGGGCTCGGATAAATAATTTTTTTTTAGTGGATGGAAAAATAAAAATTCCGTTTGTTTATCTCAATGAATTTGGGGATACCATGCAACAGGTTACACGGTTAGAAAAAACCGACAGCTTTATTAAATTTAAAACCATCACAAAAACATATGATAAAAAGAGAAAATTGGAACGCATTAAAGAAACCTATACCATTGATTATAAATATATGGATAAAGCCGGTAATGTTTATCCAATTTATGAATGGGGCTTAATGTTGGGTTATTCAGAAAATGAGGTGTCGGTAATTTCATATTATGCAAATAATATTTATAAACATTATACCCTTAACCGTGCAATGGAAGGATATAATGGATGGATAATTAAGAAAGATTCAACCTCCATAATTGACAAAAAAACCGGAAAGCAAGAAAGGATAACTGAGGATTATGAAATAAAAGGTATCCGTAAAGATTTTACAAATTATACCCGTATTGATGAATTTTTAAAAGCAAAAACCTTCAGTTGGACGGACATTTCGTACAAATTAACCAATAAGGATACTATTGAGGTAATGGAAAAAAGTTACTTGGATGAATCTCTCAATTCCATATATACCAAAAAGATTTGCACGAAAGATTCATCACTCATTGAAGGAGATGAAAACCTGATAAATTTACAAAAAGTGGTTGAAAATAATACGTACGGAATTCAATATATTGGCCAAAGCCTGCACATACTTGAATATAAGGGAAAACCCTATACAGGAAGCATAGTGATGATAAAAAAGCAGAGTAAAAAGGCCAAAAAATATTCCAATAATTTAACCCTAAAGGAAAAAGACAAAACCCTTTATATAACTCAGCTTATGTATAAACCAGGAAAACTTAAACAAAAAATATCTTCTTTTTTTTCGCGATTTAGTTCTGAGGCAGTTTATGAATTTATAGATAATGAAACTGACTTTCCGCTTATCTTTTATTTCCATTACAAAAACGGTATCCTCGATGGACAGCAAAGGGCAATAAGTAATAAGGGGGATGAAATTTACAATCTTAATTTTAGGAATGGTATAAACCACGGAAGCCAATGGTATTGCTTGCAAAAAAATTATGGATTATGGCTGGGTTATGGTAATTTTTTAACTCAAATAAATTATGATTCTGGTCGTATAGATGGCTATGTAACTGTTCTTCAAAATAATGAAGGACAACCCAAATTATTAGCCAAATATAAAAAAGGTCAATTAAAAGGCAGCTTTGTTCAATTTGAAGATACCTATGATCATAACGACGTTCCTTTGCCCAATTTAGAAGCTAATTTCAGAAACGACACCTTGCAGGGCGATGTAGTAGTTTCAAAATATGGATTGGAAAAAGAAAGAATCCCTTTCAAAAATGGTAAAGCCACGGGAATTTATTCTAAAAATTACATTCAATTGGTTGATGACGAACATTCCGACTCGGTGCATTTTTATCGTTCGTATATCAGATATTATAACGAATTAAAAGTAAAAATCACGGATGGCCAAATAGCAGATACTGCATATGCATATTATGAAAATGGAACTTTAAAATATATAGCAGTTGTTGATACCGATTTTCATCATCAATATATTGAACAAAATTTATTTCCAAGCATCATGAAGAATGCCGCCTATTTTGGTGATACCACGCTGGCAAAGGAATTATTCTACCCTGAAGCAAGCAGGTATTATGATTATAAAAATATTGAATTTGGGTTAAGCAGCTACACAGAATTACCTGAAATTGATTTTGACCCAATTTATGATAATCCAAAAGCCAGCTTTACGTTTTATTATAAAAACGGTGTTAAATCGCAGGAAGGCAAAATGGTAAACGGCATAAAATACCGCACCTGGAAATACTGGAACGAAAACGGAATATTGATGAAAGAAATAGAATACAAACCCGGTGTGGATAGCAGCACCGAAAACATTACGGAATACCGGGGCAAAATTACAGCCTACTACCCAAGTGGCAAAAAACTGATGGAAGGCTTGATAACCGACGAAGAACTGAGCTACCAATGCAATCAGGAAGTAATAGTGGCTTATGAGGATGTTTATTATTTAAAGTTTAATGATGAAGCCGGAAATCAAATTTTAAACAAACTTACCGGCCCGGTTTCTGATTTTCACCTTAACGGCAACAAGCGTTTTACAGGACAAATAACCCATGGATTAAGAACCGGTCTTTGGAAATTTTATGACCCCAACGGAAACCTGAATGCCATTGGCGAATATGCAGATGGGGTAAAACAAGGCAAATGGCTGGAAGGCGACTTGGGTGGTATAAATTATTTGGACAATGCCTGCTCGGTAAATGAGGCCCTGAGTCTGATGAAAGAAAGGGAACAAAAAGATATTGACGTATCCGAAACGCTTTATGAAATGGGTGAAAAAATATCATCTTCGCATTTGGTGTTGGAAAAGTTTTAGGATTTGGTTTTATAATAAAATCCCCCTAACCCCCTTTATAAGGGGGAATCTGGACTCAGAGTATCGTACTT
>CAYHCM010000036.1:0-6924 GCA_964355045.1 uncultured Chitinophaga sp.
TCAAATAAGTTATGGCAAACCTTTGCGGCTCATTGTAGCTTACCTCATGTTCTTCATCCGAAAATTGGTAGCCGTTTATAAAATCTAAAATGTACGCTTCTGTCTCGGGTTTATTTTTAAAGGTATCAGCAAAGCGTTCATTCTGTTCGCTCGTTGCTTTAATAGAAAGCAACCCTTCGGCAGTTGTTATCATCTCGCCAATTTGGTCTTTACTGAATACTACAAAATACCCTGCTTCATACGATTCGTCTTCCCCGGCTGCCAGGTGTGCAAGGTGCCTGTAATCATCAGCCTCTTTTCGCATTTGCACTTTCCCCCATTTTCCTTTAGGCAAATTTTTTATTTTTGCTTTGTAGTCTTCCGTAAAATTCTCGTTGCGGTCAAATTCTCTCAGGTCGTCCATAAATAAATCTTCTGCAGCAAGCAATTCAGAAGTTTCAAATATTTTTTGGAACGCCGCGAGGCGTTTCTTCTCATCACGGCTGTAAAGTTCCTCTGTAAAATCCTGTGGTGTTGGGTCTTCATCCAAAATAGATTGGTCGGTACCAACGGTATAGCGAATCAAATTTATTTTGTCTTGCAGTTTTCGAACTAATTGTAAATAACTTTCCAACTGTTCAGTTGGACGAAAATTATAAATAAAAATTTCATCATGCAAACTTCCTAAACGGTTTATTCTTCCGTTGCGTTGTATCATTCGTACTGGATTCCAATGCAAATCATAGTTCACAATCATTCCGCAATCCTGCAGGTTTTGTCCTTCCGAAAGTTTGTCGGTTGCAATCAGAAAACCAATTTCTTTATCGCCTTGCTTCATGTTATATTTTTTGGAAACCGGAGCAAAGCGTTTTGCAAAATCTTCGATCTCACCTTTTGTTCCCAATGCAAACTCAATGTTTTTTCCTTTTACTAAATACTCAGGTAATTTTTCAGAAAGATATTTCAGTGTATCGGCAAAATAGGTAAACACCAATACTTTTCTATCTTCATTTTGATTAAGATGCTTTGCCAGCACCTGAATCTTATCGTCTTTCAATAGAAGCAAACCAATCTGTTGCTTCAGAATTGAAATAACAGAAAGGTCTTTTTTGATGTCGGCTTTTAATTGTGGCACATTAAAAATTCCTTCGTCGGCAATGATGCTTACAAATTCTTGTTCTGAATTTTCAAACGATTCAATGTCAAAATCATTTTCATCTTCTTCGTTTGCGGGGTCAGCATTAAAAGCATCAATGGCCTTATTGAGTGCCGAAATATTTTTTACCGAAATTATTTTATTGTACTTCTCCAACTTCTCCTGAAAGTCCTTCAACTTTCTTTCATAACTTTCAACTGATTTATTTATGGAGGAAACAGAAGATTCCAAACGCTTCAAAAAAACCGTTCTGAAAATTCCGTAAATTCCAATTTGTCGGCTCAGTTCACGGTTATCATCTGCGTTTAATTCCAGTTCTCCTCTTTTTCTGCCATAATAGGCATGACGGTAAATATTGTACCGATAGCAAGGAAAACCTAAGCTCAATAAACCTGTATAAATAATTTCAAGGGACGATTGAATAGGCTTTTCTCTTTTGGTGTAATGCTCAAACAAATCAAGCGGATGGGCCAAGTATTCCAACTCTGCCAGACTTGTGATGGTGTATTGAAATGCTTCCGTGAGTTGTTGATTTGTTTCGGCAAATTTTTGAAGTTGTGTTTTAAATTGATTGGGAACTTCATACTCCAAATTCTCAGGATATGATTTTGGAAATTTTTGAAGTTTACCATTTATCTCTAAACCTTCGGGATATTCTTTTTCAATTCCCTGTCTTGTTCTTCTTACTATGAAACGGTTTAGCAGGGGAGTGAGTTGTTCTTTGATAGGCTGGTATTCAATAAATCCGCTATGACGAATTTGCTTACGCATATCAGTTTGCAATAATTCCAAACGTTCTTTCAAGGTAAAATATTTTTGTCGGCCGCGGTCATAAAATCTCCCAAGCTTAAAAATTTCACCACCAGAACCTAACATAATTTGGTTTGTTAAATCTGAAAGCTGGTTGTTGATAGGAGTTGCAGTAAGCATAAGAGTTTTTGCATTTTCGTTTTCCTGTCTCCAATTAATAAACACATCAAACCGTGAACCACCTGCCGAACGCAAATTATGGCTTTCATCAAACACAAATAAACCAACAGGAATATCTTTCAAATCATCCCTTATTTGGTTTATTTTAGTTACATCCTGCAAACTATAAATTCTTGGTGGGTTCTCTATTTTGAAATCAGCAAAGGCTTTTTCCCATTGCGGAATTAAACCAGCTGGACATATAATAGCAACTCTTTGACCTTTGCTCTTGAAATAATACTCAATTACTTTTATGGCAGTATAAGTTTTTCCTAATCCAACAGAATCAGAAAGCATTGCAACTCCTTGACGTTCCAGTTTTTTAATTATGCTATTTGCATTTTGAATTTGAAATGTCAGAAGTTGCGGTTTACCTGAATTTGGGTCGTCAAGCGAAATTTTATTTTCTTTTTCGTCCAGCAAGTCCTGTCCGTATATTCGATACAACGCATGAATATACATCTCGTAAGCACTGAAACACAGATTACCATGCTTGCTCAATTGCAAAATTTCTTCTTTGAAAGTTTTTGCCCAGTCTATGCTATCATTCCAAAGTTCTTCAAACCAAGTTCGGTGCGATGGATGCTGAGTTATATTTTTACGTATAAAATTTACGGTTGCATTGTTGTCTTCAAACTGGTTCAGTTCTAAATTCCCAAACAGTCCCTGCTTTGTAAAGTTGGAACTGCCAATTACTCCAAATGCATTTTCCACATCAGTTCCGAATATATAACACTTTGCGTGAAGGAAATTTTTTCTGTAAATTTTGATTTGCAGTTTGTCGGTATTTTCCGAATTCATGTATTTACCCAACAATTCAGCAACTTTTTGAAAGTCTTCTTTTAGTTGCAAGTCTTCTAAATCTTTCTTCAAATATTTTTCAGGAAAGTCAGGGTCTTGTTGTGCAGGTTTCTTTACTTGATAAGCTTTCACGGAAGGTTCTTCGCCAAGCAACAGCCGAAAAGAAATATTTTCTCTTTCTAAAAATCGAGAAAGTTCGGGAAGTATTTCTACCATTCCTGGCAAATCCCAATAACCTGTGGCAACGGAAATTTGAGAATAGGAATTTTCAGCAATCAACTCTTTCAGCAGATTACCAAGTTGATATTCGTTTGAAGAATTGTCTATAAGTTTTATTCCCTTTTTCATTTTGTCAAATTTTTATTTGCAATTTTCATGGCTTCATAGGCTATACTTGGTTCCGCAACAATTGTTGCCTCAATTTTGTCAGCCAGCCAAAGTGTTAAAAGTTCTTGTTCATCTGCTTTTAGAAATTTGGCTATTTCAATAACTTGTTGTTTTGAAGCTTTGCGTTCACCTCTCTCAATTTTGCTTATTAATGCAGTATCCATTTCAAGATGCGCTGCCAACTGCCTTATCAGAAGAGTTTGATTCTCCCTAAGTTCCCTTATTTTTTGACCTAAGTTTTTCAATAGTGCTTTATTTGGCTTGTCAATAATTGTCAAATGTAAATATTTATATTAAACTGATAATGTATTGTGGAAAAATTTTATTTTTTGCTTTTATCTATATTCCTTTTTAATAAAATATCAATTCTAATTCAACAAAATTTCCTGATCACTCAATGAAAAAAATCCCCCATCTAAAAATCCCCCATCTATCAATCTAAAATCCTAAATTCGCAGCCTTAAAAAAACATGTCTTATTTATTTACATCTGAATCTGTTTCCGAGGGTCATCCGGATAAAGTGGCCGATCAAATTTCTGATGCGTTAATTGATAATTTTTTAGCCTGGGATCCTGATTCCAAGGTGGCTTGCGAAACGCTTGTCACCACCGGATTGGTTGTTTTGGCCGGTGAGGTAAAAACAAACACCTATCTGGATGTTCAAAAAATAGCAAGGGAAGTAGTTCGAAAAATTGGATATACCAAATCTGAATATATGTTCGAAGCTCATTCGTGTGCTGTAATAAGCGCCATCCATGAGCAAAGCGCCGATATAAACCGGGGTGTTGAAAAAAAGAAAAAAGAAGAACAGGGAGCCGGCGATCAGGGGATGATGTTTGGTTATGCCAATAATGAAACCGAAAATTACATGCCTTTACCTTTGTACCTCGCCCATATCTTATTGGAAGAATTGGCTGAATTGCGAAGGGAAAACAAAGCAATAAAATTTTTAAGGCCCGATGCTAAAAGCCAGGTTACCATTGAATATACCGACGATCATAAGCCGGTAAGAATTGATACTATTGTAATTTCTACCCAACACGATGATTTTGAAAAACCAAAATCTGAAAAACAATCGGATATTGAAAAAGCGGATAATACCATGCTTGCCAAAATACGGGAAGATATTATCGGGATATTAATTCCGAGAGTGATGAAACGGATTCAACCTTCCTTGCGCAAATTATTTACCGATAAAATTCAATACCATATCAATCCTACCGGAAAATTTGTAATAGGCGGCCCGCACGGCGATACCGGCCTAACCGGACGAAAAATAATTGTGGATACCTACGGCGGAAAAGGTGCCCATGGGGGAGGAGCTTTTTCAGGGAAAGACCCTTCTAAAGTAGATCGCTCTGCAGCCTATGCCACCCGTCATATCGCAAAAAATATGGTAGCAGCCGGTTTATGCAGCGAAGCATTGGTTCAGGTATCATATGCCATTGGCGTAGCCGAACCATGTGGATTATTTATAAACACCTACGGCACGGCTAATGTAAAAATGACCGACGGTGAAATTTCCAATAAAATTGGTGAGATTTTTGACCTACGTCCTTATGCCATCGAAACAAGGTTGAAATTGAGGAATCCTATTTATTCAGAAACGGCATCCTATGGACATATGGGCCGCAAAAATGAAGTGGTTGAAAAAATATTCGTGAGCCCCGATGGAAACACCAAAAAATTAAAAGTTGAATTATTTACCTGGGAAAAATTAGATTTTACAGATAAAATAAAAAAGGCTTTTAAATTGAAATAATTTTTATAACTTTACCATAAATTAATATAATTTTATGTGTGGAATAGTTGCTTATATAGGGCCTGATGAGGCCTATGATTTTTTGATTCAGGGGTTAAAACGATTGGAATATCGCGGATACGATAGTGCTGGCATTGCTTTGCTCGATGGCGATATGAAGGTGTATAAGGAACATGGCAAAGTTCAGGATTTGGTAGATAAAATCGGGAACCAAAGTACAGTTGGAACCCGTGGTATAGGTCATACACGCTGGGCTACCCATGGTGAACCGAATCAAAAAAACGCACATCCGCATTTGTCAGGTTCCGGAGATTTGGCGGTTATCCACAATGGTATCATTGAAAATTACGCCACCTTAAAAGAGGCCCTGGAAAATCTCGGTCATGTGTTTAAAAGTGATACCGACACCGAAGTTCTGATTTATTTAATTGAAGACATTCGTGAAAATGTAAAATGCAGTTTGTTTGAAGCTGTCCGATTGGCATTAAACGAGGTTGTAGGTGCTTATGCCATTGTAATTTTATCAAAAAACGACCCCGATGTATTGATAGGCGCCCGCAAGGGAAGCCCATTGGTGGTGGGCATTGGCAACAAACCCGGCGAATATTATATGGCAAGTGATGCCACGCCCATAGTGGAATATACGCGTCAGGTCACCTATTTGGACGATGGCGAAATAGCCTTGATTGCCAATGGCAAACTTACCGTAAAAACGATAGATAACGTTCAAAAAATACCCTATATAGAAAATCTTGAAATAACTCTGGAAGCAATTGAAAAAAGTGGTTACGAACATTTTATGCTCAAGGAAATATACGAACAACCCAAATCCATTCACGATAGTTTCAGAGGCCGTATAGATTCTAATTTATTAAAAATAGAAATGCGCAGCATGAATGAGTTTGAGAATAAAATTAAAAACCTCAAACGAATTATAATTATTGGCTGCGGTACGTCATGGCATGCCGGGTTGGTTGGGGAATATTTGTTTGAAGATTTTGCCAGAATTCCTGTAGAAGTAGAATATGCCTCCGAATTCAGATACCGCAATCCGGTAATTTATGCCGATGATTTGGTAATTGCTATTTCCCAATCGGGCGAAACTGCCGATACCTTAGCAGCTATTGAATTGGCCAAAAAAGCCGGAGCTACCATATTTGGCGTCTGTAATGTGGTTGGTTCTTCCATTCCCCGAATGACCGATGCCGGGGCTTATACCCATGCAGGCCCTGAAATTGGAGTAGCTTCAACCAAGGCATTTACCGCTCAGGTTACTGTTTTAGCCTTACTTGCACTTGGTTTTGCACAGCGACGCGGAACCATTTCTGATACACGACTTAGAGAAGTGTTGCAGGAAATAGAACGCCTGCCTGCTAAAGTAGAAAAGGTTTTAAAATCCTGCGAAAAAAGCGTTTTAGAAATTGCCGACAAGTATGCAGAAGTTTGCAATTTCCTTTATTTGGGCCGTGGATATAATTTTCCGGTAGCGTTGGAAGGAGCATTAAAATTGAAAGAAATATCCTATATACACGCCGAAGGCTATCCAGCCGCAGAAATGAAACACGGCCCGATAGCTTTGATTGACGAAGAAATGCCGGTTGTGGTAATTGCCACCCAAAACGATATTTATGAAAAGGTGCTAAGCAATATTCAGGAAGTAAAAGCCCGCAAAGGAAAAATTATTGCCATAGTAACCGAAGGCGATACCAAGGTCAGAAAAATTGCGAACCATGTCATAGAAATACCGGAAACCGAAGACGCTTTGGTTCCTATTTTAAGTACATTGCCACTCCAATTATTATCGTATCATATAGCAGTAATGCGCGGTTGCAATGTTGACCAGCCTCGAAATTTGGCCAAATCGGTTAC